>NZ_JRFU01000074.1 GCF_003122485.1 Eubacterium ramulus | reverse complement strand
GTCATCCGGGCGTGTTATGGTTTGCGGGTGCCTTTTTATGCATGTGGGGAATGCTGGGGGGATTAAGACAGGGAATCTATTTTGGACTTATGATTTTCTGGAATTATCTGTATATCATTTTTCAGGATCTGTGGACATTTCCACGGACATTTTTTAATTATAGGGAATATCAACAAAGTACGCCATTTTTAATTCCGAATGGAAAAAGTATCCGGGTGTGCATGAAAAGTATAAGAAAACGCAGCAATTAATCTGGAGTGGACAACCTATGAGTCTAAAAGAAAAATTGAAAAAACATCAATATAATGAAATATGGCAGCAGTACTGCGGATTCCTTGATCTGTCCATGGAAGGATACATGAAGATCCAGCGGCGGCTGATGGAAGAGCAGATCCAGCTTTGGAGCAACTGCGGACTGGGGCAGTCCATTCTAAAAGGAAAGCATCCGAAAAATCTGGAGGAATTCCGGAAAATGGTGCCGTTGACAGGGTATGAAGATTATGCAGATATTCTGTTGAGCAAGCAGCCGGATATGCTTCCGGGAAATCCGGTGATCTGGATACAGACGACCTGGGAGGGAGGAAAGCACCCAATCAAGGTAGCACCGTATACCAGAAGTATGCTGGATACATATCGAAATAACGTCATGGCATGCCTGATTTTGTCTACAAGCCGTGAAAAGGGATCTTTTGATGTGGCTTCCACGGATAAGTTTCTGTATGCGCTGGCACCGTTGCCCTATGCTACAGGATTGTTCCCGTTGGCATTGGGAGAAGAAATCGATATTGAGTTTTTACCGGCGATCAAAGACGCTGTGAATATGAGTTTCAGTGAGCGTAACAAACTGGGATTTAAGATGGCAATGCAAAAGGATCTGGGATTTTTCTTCGGTCTGGGAAGTGTTGCCTATGCAGTCAGCCAGAGCCTGTCATCTCTGACAAGTTCAGGCGGTGGAGTAAAGTTGTCCAGTCTGTTAAACTGTAAACCGCAGATGCTCATCCGGCTTTTGAAAGCAAAATACCGGTGCAGGAAAGAGCAGCGGCAGCTGCTTCCAAAGGACCTCTTCCATCTGAAAGGCTTTATGGTAGCAGGCACAGACAATCTGTGCTATAAGGATGATCTGGAAGAACTCTGGGGTATCCGGCCGATGGAATTGTTTGCAGGTACGGAACCTTCCATGATGGGAACTGAGACATGGACGCGTAAAGGCATGTATTTCTTCCCGGATAACGCATTTTACGAGTTTATCACAGAGGAAGACATGCTGAAAAATTATGAGGATCCATCCTATATTCCACCGACATATCTCATGGATGAGGTACGGCCGGGGGAAAAATATGAGCTGGTATTTACTATTTTGAAAGGCGGAGCGTTTGCAAGGTATCGCTGTGGCGATATATATCGTTGCGTCGGTCTGGAAAACCGGGAAGATGAGACGCGGATCCCGCGGTTTGAGTATATAGACCGTGTGCCCTGGATCATCGATATTGCCGGGTTTACACGAATTTCAGAAAATGGGATCAAAAATGTAATTGGACTTTCAAAGCTTCCAATTATAAACTGGGTGGCAACGAAGGAATATAATGAGCAGAACCGACCGTATTTGCACATGTATGTGGAACTGGAGCGAGATGCACTGCTGAATAATGCCATGAGTGCAACGATTCTGAAAGATCTGCTCAGTACCTATTTTAAATATATTGATCAGGATTACCGTGATCTGAAAAAAATTTTAGGAATGGATCCTTTGCAGGTGACGATTCTTACTTGCGGAACATTTGAGACTTATGAGAAACGGACAGGGAAAAAACTGTACCATATGAGCCCTTCACATTATGATTTAAAGGGGTTACTTGAGGTGCAGGCGAGTATGAATAGAGTGAGATAAGAGGGATATATGGGAACCTACGGATATATTTCAATTATAGCCATGGTGTGCTATGGATTTATGTTGCTGATGTTTCTGGCAGCAAAGAGAAATAAAATTGTAAACAGCTTTCTGGTGGTGCTGGCAGGACTGCTTTTGTGGACCGGGGGTTCTGCCTTTATGCGTGCGCAGCTCTGGCCGCATTACGCATTCTGGTATCAGGTTTCATTATTTGGAATCTTACTTCTTCCATACGCATACTACCGTTTTATTCTGGCTTTTGGCGGTGCCAGGGAAGGCATGACAGGTAGAATCTATCTGGCAGCTATGCTTACCTGTCTTGTGGCAAATATTTGGAATGGCGTCTTTCTGGCGTGTCCTGAACTTATAGAAAAAAATGGAAGACCAACCTTTGTATACGATATTAAACCGGCGATTCTGGTATTATTCGTTCTTGTTGGAGCATTTCTGCTGCACTTGTTTGTAATCCTGGTGCGTATCTGCAAAGCAAATCCGAATATGAAAGTACAATATGATCCGATAATGTTTGGCGTTGTGGTACTATTTGCCGGCAACGTTCTAATCAGTCTGCCGCAGCTTTCCGGTTTCCCAATCGATGTACTCAGCGGTGTCATTAATGTATTTCTGATATTTTATGCACTTACCCGCAGACACCTGTTTCGCTTGCAAATGCTGGCCTCTTCCGGATTATGCTATGGTGTTGGATTTCTGTTTTCAGTAATCGTGTTTTTTAATGTGGTTCCATATCTTCAGAAAGTGCTTCATTTAGAGATGGATAAAAATATGACGGTGTTTGCACTTGTATTTGCAGTGATCTTTCTTGTCATTTATGCGCTGTTTACGTTTTTATGGAAGTTATTGGTGAGAAATGTGTTTGTAAAGGAAGAAGTTCATCAGGCGGAAAAAATCAAAGAATTCAGTTCGGCAATTTCCAAGACATTGGATCTGCAGGAAATTCTGAATCAAACGATCCATGTGTTGAAAGAACTGATGGATGTTGGAAATATCTATATCTGTATGCAGGACGCATCCGGTCAGCCATATCGGGGATTTACCAGTGATCAGCCGCTCAACGACCTGGCTTTTTCACTGGAGGAGGAAAATCCGATGATCCAGTGGCTGGAAGTTCATGATGAGCCTCTGATCTACCGGGAATTTCGCTATACGGTGGAATACAAATCCATGTGGGAAAGTGAAAAGCATCAGTTGGATAAAAAGCATATCCGCTATTGTGCAGGACTGAAGGACGGGGACTGTCTGGCAGGTGTGATCCTGATCACAGCACCTTCTTCGAAAAAGGGACTTGTATATGACGAGGTGCAGCTGATCTCCTCCGTTACATCGGTAGCGTCCATTGCCATCAAGAATGCGCGGTTGTATGAGAAAGCCTGCATTGAGGCGCGGACAGATGAGATGACCGGACTGTTGAACCGAAAGTATTTTTATGAAGTATTAAATGAAGAGTTTGAGAAAAATAAGGAAGCATCCCTGGCACTTGCCATTATCAATGTGGATGATTTTAAACTATATAATCAGCTGTACGGTGTCAAGGAAGGGGACATCTGCCTGCAGCAGATTGCCGCGATCATTCGCAGCAGCGTAGGAGACAGTGGATATGCAGCCCGTTACGGCGGAAAAGAATTTGCAGTCCTGCTTCCGAAATATGATCTGTTTTCAGCTAGAAATCTGGTAGAATCAATTGCAAAGCAGATTTTTGTAATGAATAATCGACGGACGGATATGAAGCTGAAGGCGGTGACTGTCAGTGCAGGAATCAGTGCGGCACCGTATGCAGCCAGAAATGTCAAGGAATTGATGGAGAATGTGGATCTGGCTGTCTACCATGTAAAGCACAGCGGAAAAAATGGAATCCAGGTGTTTGATACGATGTTTCGTAATAATAACGCGCAGGGGCTTACCAGAGACCGTGCTCATATTTACCGCGAATATGAAACAACGATCTATGCACTGACCGCGGCTATCGATGCGAAGGATCATTATACGTTCAGCCATTCTAATAACGTGGCCTATTATGCTACGATGCTGGCCACAGCACTCGGCATGAATGAGGATATGATTGAGATCATCCGTCAGGCTGCTTTACTGCATGATGTGGGAAAAATCGGAATTCCGGAGTATGTACTGAATAAACCGGGGCGTCTGACTGATGAGGAATATGAGATCATCAAAGGACATGTGGAAGCATCGATTGACATTATCCGCCATCTTCCATCTCTGGATTATGTTATCCCTGCAGTCATCGGTCATCATGAAAGATATGATGGAAAAGGATATCCAAGGCGAATCGCAGGCGAGGATATTCCGCTGACAGCGCGAATTTTATGCGTGGCAGATTCCTTTGATGCCATGACATCCAGACGCTGCTATAAAAAAGCATTTTCATTGGAGGTGGCGCGAGAAAAACTCCTTTTGGATGCTGGAAAGCAGTTTGATCCGGAGCTGGCTTATAAGTTTGTAGAGTGTCTGGACAATGGTACGATCACTTTGGTAGAATCCGAAGAATTACAGTAAAAATTAAAAATAGAACTTCACATGAAAATATTGTGATCAGGAAGGAATATAGAAAAATTCTTTCTATGATCGCAATATTTTTTTCCTTTTCAAACCTTTTTGATAATTTTTTCCGAAAAGGGGTTGACAATAAACGTTAGCGGTGGTAAACTTCGTATGCTGATGTTAGGAAAATCTAACAAAATGTAGCTAAAATTAGTTGAAATTGTGAAAAACTAATACAATATAGTGTAATACATCAAATATTATGATGTATTAATAAAATGTAGTTTGCTATATTATATGATGATGACTTCTAACAATATATAGCTATATGTATTTGCTGTTACTTTTTACTAATACAAAAGAAAAGAAAATCTACTGACACGGGAGGGATATTTTTATGATGCCTTTAGCAATGGCGAAAAGTGGAGAAACAGTAGTGATCAAAAAAATTACCGGAAAAGATTCCGTGCGTCAGCATCTTGCGGAACTGGGACTGGTAGTAGATGAATCCGTAACAGTTGTCAGTGAACTGGGAGGAAATATTATCCTTCAGGTAAAGGACAGCCGTATTGCGCTGGATCGAAGCATGGCAACCAGAATCATGGTTTAAGCATAGAAGAGAAGAAAGGATGAGTTTTATGAAAACATTAAAAGACGCAAAAGTTGATGATGTAGTAGTTGTAAAACGTCTGCATGGTGAAGGCCCGATCAAACGTCGTATCATGGACATGGGAATCACAAAAGGAGTTCAGATCAAAGTTCGTAAGGTAGCACCGCTTGGCGATCCGATCGAATTAAACGTTCGCGGTTATGAGCTGAGTGTTCGTAAAGCTGACGCTGAGATGATTGAGGTTGAGTAATCATATTTTTTTACATAAGGATTAGAAAGTTCTAATAACAGTTATGAAAAACTATGAAAATAAAAGTAGAGAGGAGATATAAATGAGTATCAAAATCGCACTTGCGGGTAACCCAAACTGTGGTAAAACAACTCTGTTTAACCAGTTGACCGGTAGTTCTCAGTATGTAGGTAACTGGCCGGGTGTAACCGTTGAGAAAAAAGAAGGAAAGTTAAAGGGACACAAAAAAGACGTAGTCATTCAGGATTTACCTGGTATTTACTCCCTTTCCCCATATACACTGGAGGAAGTAGTTGCCAGAGGTTATCTGGTAAATGAGCGTCCGGATGCAATCTTAAACATTGTAGACGGTACAAACATTGAGCGTAACCTGTACCTGACAACACAGCTCCTTGAGCTTGGTATTCCGGTTGTAATCGCTATCAACATGATGGATATTGTTCGTAAAAACGGCGACAAGATCAATGTTAAGAAACTGTCTGAGACACTTGGATGTGAAATCGTTGAGATCAGTGCGCTGAAAGGTGAAGGCGGATTCGAAGCAGCTCAGAAAGCCGTTGATGCAGCAGAGAAAAAACAGGATGCAACTCCACTTCATGTATTTACAGGAAGCGTTGAGCATGCAATCGCACATATTGAGGAGTCTATCGAGACAATTGTAGATCACAGATATCTTCGTTGGTTTGCAATGAAACTCTTCGAGCGTGATGAGGAAGCTGTCAAAGATTTAAACATTCCTGCAGATGTAAAATCTCATATCGAGCAGCATATCGTTGACTGTGAGAACGAGATGGATGACGATGCAGAAAGTATTATCACAAACCAGAGATATGCTTACATCAGTAAAGTGTGTGATCAGTCTGTAAGCAAAAAAGCAGAAGTACACAACCTGACAATCTCTGACAAGATTGACCGTATCGTAACAAACCGTATTCTTGCATTACCAATCTTTGCAGGTATCATGTTCCTGATTTACTGGATTTCTGTAACAACCATCGGTGGAATCGTTACTGACTTTACAAACGATACACTCTTTGGTGAGTGGATCTGTGGAAACTTAGGACCGGCTCTTGAGAGCATTGGATGTGCTGACTGGTTAGTAGGTCTGATCAATGATGGTATTGTCGGTGGTGTCGGTGCTGTGCTTGGTTTCGTACCGCAGATGTTAGTACTGTTCTTCATGCTTTCCATTCTGGAGCAGGTTGGATACATGGCTCGTGTTGCATTTATCCTTGACCGTATCTTCCGCAGATTTGGTCTTTCCGGAAAAAGCTTTATTCCGATGCTGATCGGTTCCGGTTGTGGTGTTCCAGGTGTTATGGCAAGCCGTACCATTGAGAATGAGAGAGATCGTCATATGACAATTATGACCACCTGCTTTGTTCCTTGTGGAGCAAAAATGCCGATCATCGGTCTCTTCGCAGGCGCATTATTCGGTGGTTCCGGACTGGTTGCAGTTTCCGCTTACTTCATTGGTGTAGCAGCAATCGTTATCTCCGGTATCATGCTGAAAAAGACAAAACCATTTGCCGGTGAAGTAGCACCATTCGTTATGGAACTTCCGGCTTACCATATTCCAACAGCAGGTTCTATCTTACGTGCAACATGGGAGCGTGGATGGTCCTTCATCAAACGTGCAGGTACTGTTATCGTAGCTTCTTCCGTAATCCTCTGGTTCTTACAGGGATTTGGATTCGTTGATGGTGCATTTGGCATGGTGGAAGATAATAACTCCAGTTTACTGGCAGCGATCGGTGGAGCAATCTGCTGGATCTTCGCACCGCTTGGTTTCGGTGACTGGCAGTCAACAGTTGCAACAATCACTGGTCTGATCGCAAAAGAGAATGTTGTATCTACATTTGGTGTCCTCTTCGGTGGTTTCTCCGAAGTGGCAGAAAACGGCGATGAAGTATGGGGTCAGGTAGCACTTCATTATACACAGTTAACCGCTTACAGCTTCATGGTATTTAACCTTCTGTGTGCTCCGTGTTTCGCAGCTATGGGTGCGATCAAACGAGAGATGAACAACCAGAAATGGTTCTGGGCAGCAATTGGATACATGTGTGGTCTTGCATACATCGTATCTATGATGATCTACCAGTTTGGTTCCCTGTTCACAGGAAACGTTCATCCGGTAGGACTGATCGTTGCTATTATCGAGTTAGTATTTATCATCTATATGCTTGTTCGTAAAAATCCGTATGTTGATGAAGCAACAGGTATGGCAAAAAAAGTAGCATAATCTGAAAAGTGTGCTAATATAGTATTAAAGTAGTTAATATCATTTTTATTAAAATCTAAAAGGAGGAGTTCTAATGGCAACTGTAATTGTAGCAATCATTGTATTCGGCCTGGTTGGTCTGATTACCGGAAAAGGTATTTATGATAAAAAGCACCATAAGGGCGGTTGCGGTTGCGATTGCTCATCCTGCGGTGGCGGATGCCATTCACAGAAATAACATCTTGTTTTGAGATGGCTTAAAAAATTACTTCGTTAAGCTTTAATAGGAACTCCTGCAATTTTGCCTCAGTCGCTAACAATCGCTCCTTGAGGAAAAATTGCAGGAGTTCTTGCTATACACAGTGAAATTAGTAAATTTTTGCACCATCTCGGCACTGGGTGCCACGTGCACATTTAAGTTATAATAAAAATCAACACTATGTTGTGCACGCAATAATGTATAGTAAATGCCACAGGCAACATAATGATTACTATTTTAGTGATTGCATGTACGATATTGCATAAGAATAAGCAGTATGGGTTTGATCTCAGTCTGAGATGAGACTCCCACTTCTGCAAGTGGTGAGTAGTAAC
>NZ_JRFU01000073.1 GCF_003122485.1 Eubacterium ramulus | reverse complement strand
ACTTGGAACCAGACTTTTTTGCCGTGGTGGACGAAATATCACACTGACGGATGACGGTCTTTTACTGAAACGCAGAGCGCTGGAAATGATCGATCTGGAAGACAAAAAAGAATTATAATACACATATGGAAAAAAGATGAAGTTGCGTTACGGTTGTTTATGCAGAGATTTATAAAGAACAGGATATTTTTTGTATAACAAGGGTAACGGACAGAACAGGAGGCAGAAAATTATGGCAAAAATCGTTCAGACAGCAGGAAGAGATGCACTTGGAGAATTCGCACCGGAATTTGCACATTTCAATGATGATGTTCTTTTTGGTGAGAACTGGAACAACGAAGATATTGATCTGAAAACAAGAAGTATTATTACCGTAGTGGCACTTATGGCACAGGGAATCACAGATTCTTCCCTGAAATTCCATTTGCAGAATGCAAAAGATCACGGTGTATCACAGAAAGAAATTTCTGCAATTATTACACATGTAGGTTTTTATGCGGGATGGCCGAAAGCATGGGCAGTGTTCAATCTGGCAAAAGAAGTCTGGGAAGTCGGAGAATAATTTACCAAAGTAAGAAGTTGCTTGATGTAAAAGAATAAGAGAGTCTGATCAAGGTAAATATTTGAGAAGATAATTTGTTTTGTAAGAAACTTACAGTATTATGGAGAGAAAGAGATAAGTAAGAAATGGAGGAAAAGACGATGAGCAAAACATTAGTAGCATATTTCAGTGCAAGTGGCGTGACAGAAAAAGTAGCTGAGATGATTGCAGAGGTATCCGGTTCTGATCTGTATGAGATCGCACCGAAGGTTCCATATACAACTGCAGATTTAAACTGGATGGATAAAAAATCAAGAAGCAGTGTTGAGATGGCGGATAAATCCATCCGTCCGAAAATGGCAGAAGGCGATGCAGCAATTGAAAACTATGACACTGTCGTTATCGGTTTCCCAATCTGGTGGTATGTAGCACCGACAATTATCAATACATTCCTGGAAAAATACGATTTTTCCGGCAAAAAGATCATTCTGTTTGCAACATCCGGCGGAAGCGGATTCGGCAATACCATCAAAGAGTTACAGCCGTCTGCACCACAGGCACAGTTTGTAGAAGGAAAACTTCTCAATCATGTAAATAAGAAAAGTATTGAAGAATGGGTAAAGACCTGGTAAGAAGATCAGAGGCAGAGGATTTTCTGTGAAGAATAGCAGCATTAGTTTTGTGCTAAAAAGATATTGCAGAGCTATGGCAAAGAATTCTATATAGTAAAAAGCGGAGCAGTTACATGTGGTGTGTAATTGCTCCGCTTTTCTATTTGATAGCACACTTTCTTGTATATTCAAACAAGATAAATTCTGTTATAATGTGAACACACAGAAAAGCGGATTTATGTAACGGGAATAAATTTTCAGGAGGAAGAAAAATGATCACAACTGATAAATGAACATGTTCGATATAAACTGTATCAGATCTTTCGGTGTGATTTGATCCTGCTGCCGGTTTCAACAGAACGAATACTGATTTTACCAACGGAATATTTTTCGTGGCAGAACGACGTTCCTTATATGCGGGATCTGCTGCAGTATTTTAATCAGATCAGCAAGGAGAATGACTGCTTTTTCTCAGATTCCATCTTTTATTTGAGATATATGGACGAAAAAAGATCCATACTGTCTGCCGTACCGAATGAAAGGTCAATTAAGATAATCATGGGAAGAAGCATGGATTATATTCGCATTTCAGAGCTGAAATTGCGTATGCAGAGCGAGAAATAAATATTTTCTGAATGAGCCGTATCATCCGTTGGTTGATCCTGTGGATGACACAATATGTGATGCAGTAAAGAACTTGAAAAAGCAGCTTCAGCCAAGTTTGATGATGCAGGAAATATTTGAGCGAAGTGCTGCATCGGGAGAGTGGCAGTGGTAGCAGACAACATTCTGAGCGAGCAGCGAGAGTGAATTGCAAAGATCTGTTTTGTAGTAGGAAAATGAGGGGGAATCATGATGAAATATACAGAAAATGGAATTCAGTATCACATTGGTTTAAAACAGGGCGATGTTGGAAAATATGTTATTTTGCCGGGAGATCCGAAACGGTGTGCAAAGATTGCAGAACTCTTTGAGGATGCACATTTAGTAGCCGATCACAGGGAATTTACGACTTACACCGGCTATCTGGACGGGGAAAAAGTCAGTGTGACCTCAACGGGCATCGGTGGACCTTCCGCGGCGATCGCCATGGAAGAACTGGTGCGCTGCGGGGCAGAAGTTTTTATCCGTGTGGGAACCTGTGGAGGCATCCGCACAGATGTCAAAAGCGGCGATCTGGTGATCGCTACCGGAGCAGTCCGCATGGAAGGAACCAGCCGGGAATATGCACCGATCGAATTTCCGGCAGTGGCAGATTATCATATTGTACAGAAACTGGAAGCAGCGGCGAAAGCAAACGGTTATCCGTGCCACATCGGTGTTGTTCAGTGCAAGGATTCTTTTTACGGACAGCATGAGCCGGAAAAAATGCCGGTAAGTTACGAACTGACGCAGAAATGGGAGGCATGGAAACGGCTTGGATGTCTGGCTTCGGAGATGGAATCTGCAGCATTGTTTGTGGTTGCAAGTTATCTGCATGTAAAAATCGGTTCCATTTTTCTGGTTGTGGCAAATCAGGAGCGGGAAAAACTGCATCTGGAAAATCCGGTGGCACATGATACGCAGGCGGCAATTAAGAGTGCGGTAGATGCCATTCGTCTGATGATAGATGATAAAGGAAGATAAAGAAGATAGCTGAATAAGATAGCAGAAAGAGAAAATGCCTGCTTATGAAACAGTGTGATCTGTGGCAGAGATTGTGTGCCGAAAAATAAGAATATCGTATGTAACGCATGGAATTGAAAAAGTATGGAAGAAAAGAACACGAATCATAGTAAAAATAACAACAGGAATGATAATAATCGCCTTGTCGATCGCAATCATAATTGTCAAAGTATCCGTAGTCAGCGTGTTGGTGGACTGATCCTGGCAGCAGGACTGTCCACCCGCATGGGACAGTCAAAGCCACTAACAAAATTTCTTGACAATAATTTGATTGACCAAACAATCAAAACGATGTATGATGCAGGTATAGATCATATCCATGTGGTAACCGGATTTGAACAGGAACGCGTCGAAGCATATTTGCAGGCAAACGATTTATTCAACCGGATTCATACTATTTGGAATCCCAATTATGGAAATGGAAGTATCCTGACATCTATCAAAACAGGGCTTCCCAGGCTGAAAGAGTTTGATTATGTATTCATCCAACTGGTAGATCTGCCTTGCATTTTGCCGGAAACCTATCAGAAATTATGGGAGACCATGCTTGCTTCCGGGAAAAAAGCAGTCATACCAACGGTAGATGGGAGACGCGGGCATCCGGTATTGATCGACATGTCTCTGCTGCCGGAGATTCTTTCTTATGAAAATGCTGCGGGTGGCGGTGGTCTGCGCGGTTTTTGGAAGCTGCTAGGGGATGAATTTTTAGAAGTCCCGGTTACGGATTGCGGCAGCGTTATGGATACGGATACGAAGGAACAGCTGAGGGAAGCAGAAAGGTATCTGATACAACGCAGGAATGCAGAGAATACCGAACACAAAGTAGATGTCAGCTTGCGCTGACCAGAATCACGCACCAAGTCTCACGTGCGT
>NZ_JRFU01000072.1 GCF_003122485.1 Eubacterium ramulus | reverse complement strand
GTGGTCATGTGGGACAGGCAATCAGCAAATTTGCGTCAGCAGTTGGATTTTATGTTATTGTGGTAGATGACAGACCTTCCTTTGCCAATCGCAGTTGCTTTCCGGATGCGGAAGAAATATACTGTGAAGAATTTGAAAAAGCGTTAGATATGCTTCAAATAGGAAGTAATGATTATGTCACAGTAGTAACCCGTGGACATCGATTTGATCTGACCTGCCTGCGAAAAGTGTTAAAAGGTATTTTTCCACGTTATCTGGGGATGATGGGTTCCAAGCGTCGGGTAGCCGGTATCATTGATCTGTTGCAGGAAGAAGGAAATGCCGCAGAGACCGTAGCAAAAATTCACATGCCAATCGGATTAAATATCGGTGCGCTGACCGTCCCGGAGATCGCGATTTCCATTGTGGCAGAACTGATCGAAGAACGCAGAAAAGGAACGCCGCGACGTTCACACAGCCAATTGCTGACTTGTACCGATACAGATTCGCGGGTGATAGAAATGCTTGGTGATCCAAATGTCGGAAAAGCTATGCTGCTAGTATATGACACCAGCGGCTCCACCCCGGTAAAATCCGGTGCACTGATGACCGTCAACAGCAATCTGCAGTCAGCGGGAACCATCGGTGGCGGTTGTACCGAAAACGAAGTACTGCGGGAAGCATTTCGCATGATCGGAACCGGAGAAACAAAACTTTTTACACTGGATATGAGCAACGAAGTAGCGGCAGATCAGGGCATGGTGTGTGGTGGCCGTATGTTGGTATACGCAGCAGATCTTGGTTAATGTAGAGAGTACTTTAGTTATGCTTTGTTGCGAGCGAATGTTAGTTCCATTTATCACAACGTAAATAGCGCCCTCAGCTATTTTGTCTTTTCGAGCGATTGTTAGCCGAAAAGACAAAATAACTGAGGGCGCTTTTATAAATTTTAAATTCATTATAAGACGAAAATTTTATATCTGTCCCGCCGGAATCCGTTTCTGTCTATGTCGTTCAATTACCGCTGCAATCGAACCATAGCACACAGAATACATAAACGCCGCCAGCGCAAATGCTGTCAGTACATCAAATACAGAATGCTGCTTGATAAACATTGTAGATAAAATAATGCAAATGGTCAGAACCAGTGCAACATACTTAATCCATAGATGCTTTTTGATTTTTTCACTGTGACAAAGTGCAAAATAAATTCCAAGAGAATTGTATACATGAATGCTTGGAAACAGATTCGTCGGTGTATCCGTCGCATACAGTTTCTGCACAATGTGTACAAAAATATTATCCCTTGCAAAGCTTTCCGGCCGGAGTAGCTGTCCGTTCGGATATATCGCCGAGATGAAAAGGAACACAGTCATACCTGTAATAAGGAAAATTCCCATCCGCCAGCAGAGTTTTCCATCTGTAAATGCGATAAACAGAATTCCAATTGCCATGTATACAAACCACAGATAATATGGAATGACAAAAAATTCGCAGAACGGAATGTAATCGTCCAATGCCACATGAATGACATGAAAGTTTGAATTAATGTTTACTTTTTTCTCCAGGTAAGTGAACCATGGAATATAAATAAGTGCATAAAGCAATAGAAAAAAGTGTGTGTTATGTTTTAGATAGTTAAAAAATTTTTTCATACTCAACTTTGCTCCGAGATAGTCATAATCTGTTTACGCTAAAAACTGTATGTTTCAAATACAGTTTTTCCTCAAGGTTTATAGAAGAGTGTAGCATTATAAAAGGAAAAAAACAATGTGGAAAATATTAAATTTACCTTAAATAAAATCATTGTAAGTTGGTGGAAAATACGGGATAGCATAATAAATAAGGAAGTAAAAAGATCCTGTGAACACAGATAAATGTTTGCAGGATCTTTTTGGTATCGGAGTGACAAGATTTGAACTTGCGATCTCTCGCCCCCCAGACGAGCGCTTTACCAGACTAAGCCACACCCCGAAAGTAGATAGAACGTTACAGTCCATACGCGCCATTCGCAAAACGCCCTTTCGGGCTTCCACGTAGCTTCGCTACTACTTTACTATGTATCCAGCTAATTCCTCATGCAAGCATGATCATTACCTGAATACATGTGATGAGTGAACTGTAACGCATATTTTATCATAAAAAGATATGCTTGCAAAGCCTTTTTTCAGAAGTTATACTTAGATGGGATATGGAAAGTGGCAGGGTGGGACCTGTTTGGACGAAAAGTAGATTTTGGGAGGATAAGTATGGATGAACAGTTTTTATCTCCGATAGAAGTCGCGGAGATATTGCAGGTAAAGAAAAATACCGTTTATGAAATGATCAAACGTGGTGATCTGAAGGCAACGAAAATGGGAAAACAGTTCCGGATCGCACGAAATGATCTGTATGAATACATGGGCATAAGCCCGGAAGCAGAGTCTGCGGAAAATATTGTCATCTGTGGACAGGATCAGCTTCTGGATGTGCTTTGCTCTCTTTATAATGAACAGAGTGACGGAAAAACACAGGTGTACCGGTCTCCGATGGGCAGCTACAGCGGATTGTACCGGATGTATCAGAATGAAAATTATGTGGCAACCTGTCATATGTGGGATGGCAAAACAGATACGTATAATCTTTCTTATATTGAACGTATGCTGCCGGGAGAACAGGTGGCAGTTTTTCATCTGTTAAAACGCTGGCAGGGCCTTTATGTCAGAGAGGGCAATCCGAAAAATATTCAGGAATTTACGGATCTGACCAGAGAAGATGTCAGAATGATCAACCGGGAAAAAGGCAGCGGTATCCGCATTTTTATTGATGAGATGTGTAAAAAGCTGGAGATTGATTCGGACAAGCTCAGAGGGTATGAGGATGAAGCATCATCACATATGATCGCAGCAACCAATGTATTGCGCGGAAGTGCAGATGTGGCGATCGGAATTGAGAAGGTAGCAAGTCAGATGCAGGGACTTGATTTTATTCCTCTGAAACAGGAAAGTTACGATATTGTATTTCGAAAGAAAGATCTTAAGCGCAGCGAATTTCAGAAACTGCTGAATATCATTCGATCAGATGAATTTAAAAGTGAAGCGGAAACGATGTCAGGATATGATGTCAGTGAAATGGGAAAGCAGCTCTGGTAAGGAGCTGTTTTTTGTTTTACAGGAAATTTTTCTGAATTTCCTGTAAAACAAAATTTCCTAATATATAAACAGTGGGAAAGATAATATATGTCGTACAGTGGATGTACATTTTTTGCCGATGACAAAAAAGTAAGTAACTTACATAGATGTAACGAAGGCTGTTTGTTCAAAAAATAAGTTTTGAATTTTAGGTATACCACAAAAATACCAAGAAAAAGCATTGACAGAAAAAGAAATGTGTAGTATAACAAAACACATGAAACATAACAAAACATGATAAAACAAAAGAAAAAAGGATGAGAGAAAAGGAGATGAAGAAGAAAGTAATCAGCCTTATGCTTGTTGCAGCAATGGGACTTTCCCTGGCAGCATGCGGAAACAAAAACACAGATCAGGGGGCAGCAACTGACACATCTGCAAAAACAGAGCAGACAGATGCTTCTGAGGCAGCACCAGAGACAGCAGATCAGCTGGACAGCACAACAATCACAGTATTTGCAGCAGCAAGTCTTGAGAATGCATTAAACGAAGTAATTGAGAAATACAATGAGTCACAGCCAAACGTAACTGTTGTACCAAGCTATGACAGTTCAGGAACACTGCTTGCACAGATCGAGGAAGGTGCAGCTTGTGACGTATTCTTTTCCGCAGCTCAGAAACAGATGGATACATTACAGAATGACGATCAGTTAGTAGTAGACGGAACACGTCACAATGTAGTAAACAACCAGGTTGTAGTTATCACATACAAAGGAAGCGGTACAGCAGTAACAGGTCTTGAGAACCTGAAAGATGCAAAGAGCATCGCACTTGCAGACGGAAGCGTTCCAGTTGGTAAATACACACGTCAGGCACTTGTAAACGCAGGTATCCTTGATGCTGTAGATGATGTATCTACAATCCCGACAGATGTTGTTTCTCAGGCTCTGGGCGGAGTTGAAATCAACGAGTGCGGTAACGTAAGCGCTGTTAAAACTCAGGTAGCAGAGGGATCTAACGAAGTTGGTACTGTTTACTACTCTGATACATATGGTCTTGGGGACAAACTTGAGATTCTTCAGGTTGTAAGCTATGATCTGACAGGTAACGTAATTTACCCGATCGCTCAGGTTCAGAATGATGAAGCTGACGAGTTAGAGCAGAAAGCAGCTCTGGATTTCGTAAACTTTGTTAAATCTGATGCAGCAAAAACTATTTTTGACAGCTACTACTTTGATACAAACGTAGAAGATTAATATTAGCTTCTTTTGTGGCTAAAATTTACGCTGTGAAAAAGACCTCTGGCGATTTTGTCTCGTCAGCTAACAATTGCTTGCCGAGAAAAAATCGCCAGAGGTCTTTCTTCTAAGTTGTGTATGTAGTTCAGGTGTGCATAACAAAATGATATCAGTAATGAGTTTTTTGTTTCGTGCAACCTGAAAATTAAGTAGAATGTAAGTGAAACCCGGGTGGCGAAAGCTGGTCGGGTTTTATCTGAATAAGATAGAAATTGAAATATTTTCTGTTTTAAGATGCTTTATAGCGTGTAAGAGAAATGTCTCCGGATATATGATCGGAGCATAGGGAGAAAAATATGGACACAATTATGGAAATTGTAAAGAATCTGGATTGGACACCGTTGTTTATTTCCTTTAAAACAGGAATTGTGGCAACGGTTATTTCCTTTTTCTTAGGATTATTTGCGGCAAGAAAAGTCATTCATGCCGGTGAGCGTGCCAAAGCGATCGCAGACGGATTTTTGACGCTGCCGATGGTTCTGCCGCCGACCGTTGCCGGATTTTTCCTGCTGTTGTTATTTAGTAAGAGACGTCCGATCGGTATGTTTTTGTTTCATCAGTTTGGCATCAAAGTAGTACAGACCTGGCTTGGCTGTATCATTGCGGCAACGGTGATTTCGTTCCCGTTGATGTATCGAAATGCCCGTGCTTCCTTTGAACAGCTGGATGCTAACCTGATCTATGCAGCGCGGACACTTGGTATGTCTGAATTGCAGATTTTCTGGAAGGTGGCAGTACCAAATGCAGGACCGGGTATTATCGCAGGAACGATCCTGACCTTTGCGCGTGCACTTGGTGAGTACGGTGCGACTTCTATGCTGGCAGGTAATATTCCCGGAAAGACGTCGACGATTTCGCAGAAGATCGCCATGGTTATTCAGGATGGTGATTATCTGACGGCAGGCGTATGGGTTATTCTTATTTTAGCGATTGCTTTTGGCATTATCGTTGCAATGAACCTTGTAGCAGGAAAAAATATGAAAAATACACAGAGCTGGTAAATACGTTCCCTGTATCTGTTTATAAAATGCAAAAAACGAATGGATATGTGTAAAGCATTTAAAATGTTTTGAGCAAAAATGGGAAAATCTGTGTTGTGAAAGGAATACTATGGCAATAGAAGTAGCGATAAAAAAGAAAATTGGCAATTTTTCTCTGGATGTTGCGTTTTCAGCAGGGGAGGAAATGTTTGCCCTGCTTGGTGCTTCCGGATGTGGCAAAAGTATGACATTGAAGTGCATTGCAGGAATTGAGACACCAGATGAAGGAAAAATCGTGTTAAACGGACGTACCTTATTTGACTCTGAGAAAAAAATCAATCTGATTCCGCAGAAACGAAAAGTTGGATATATGTTTCAGGATTATGCGCTGTTCCCGAATATGACCGTCGAGAAAAATATCATGGCGGGTATGGGAAAGAAATCGGAAAAAGCGATTGTGCAGGATTATATCCGACGTTTCCGTCTGGAAGGATTGGAGCATCATCTGCCACGTCAGCTTTCCGGAGGTCAGAAACAGCGTGTGGCACTGGCGCGCATGATGGCGTCACAGCCGGAAATTCTGTTGTTGGATGAGCCACTGTCCGCACTTGACAGTTTTTTGAAATGGCAGGTAGAAGAAGAACTGCAGGATCTGCTTTCTGAGATCGGAAAAACAGTACTTTTTGTATCCCATAGCCGTGATGAAGTATATCATTTGTGTGATCGTATCTGCGTATTGGAAAAAGGTCACATGGAAACAATTCAGGAGAAAAAAGAGTTTTTCGCAAATCCGGTAACACAGGCAGCAGCCCGTATTTCCGGATGTCGAAATATCGTGCCTGCAAAACGCTTGTCTGCGCATCAGCTGGAAGTTCCGGACTGGGGTATCTGTTTTGAACTGGAAAAAGAAATTCCGGAAGATATTTCTTTCGTTGGTGTGCGTGCACATTATATTGAAGTGTCAGCGGACTTAGAACCGGCGAAAAACAGTTCTATTATGCAGATGGACCGTCTGTTAGAGCAGCAGTTTGAATCCGAACTGGTTCTGAAATACAATCAGGATACGATGTCACTGCGTATTCTGATGGATAAAGAACAGGCAGAGCAGTTGGCAGCGCACGAAAAATTACGCGTGACAATACCTGAACATGCATTGCTGTTGCTGAAAGCGTAATACTTTTTGTGACTAAAAATTTACATTGTGAAAAGAACTCTGCGATTTTATCTCAGTCTGAGTTGAGACTCCCACTTCTGCAAGGACGCCACTGAAAAACTGTTTTTACATACAATATATAGTAGTGAAAAACATATAAATATACTTTATCTTGTACTGCTTTGCGCAAAATAAGGACTTTTTCAGTGGCGTCCTGCAAGTGGTGAGTAGTAACAAGTATTTCTCAGTGGGAGTTCAATCTCCGACTGAGA
>NZ_JRFU01000071.1 GCF_003122485.1 Eubacterium ramulus | reverse complement strand
AGGTATTTGTCGGTGTTGGTTCCGATGACGTTCTTGCCATGTGTTTTATGACCTTTTTTAATGGAGAAAAACCGATCCTGTTTCCGGATATTACCTATTCTTTTTACGATGTGTGGGCAGAGGAATTTCGCATTCCGTATGAGACACAACCGTTAGATGATGATTTCAATATCCGCAAAGAGGATTATTATAAAGAAAACGGCGGCGTGATCTTCCCGAATCCGAATGCCCCGACTGGTGTGGAAGCATCTCAGGAGATGATCGAGGATATCTTGCAGCACAACCAGGATGTTATCGTGATCATCGATGAGGCATATGTGGACTTTGGCGCAGAGACCGCTTTGCCATTACTGGAAAAATATGATAATCTGATCGTGGTTCAGACATTTTCAAAATCACGTTCCATGGCGGGAATGCGTATCGGTTACGCGATGGCATCACCGGAGCTGATCAAATACCTGAATGATGTAAAATATTCTTTCAATTCCTATACCATGGATCAGACTGCACTGGATCTTGGCGTGGCATCCATCGATGATCAGGCATATTTTGAGGAGACATTACATAAGATCATTCAGACGAGAGAACGTGTGAAACTGCGTCTGACAGAGCTTGGATTTACCTTCCGTGATTCCAAGAGCAATTTTATTTTTGCATCACACAAAAGCTGTCCGGCAGAGGAACTGTTTGAAAAATTAAAAGAAAAAGATATTTACGTCCGCTATTTTAAAAAGCCGCGGATTGACAATTATCTGCGTATCACCATCGGAACCGATGCAGAGATGGATGAATTTTTGTCAGAGGTAGAAAAGTATCTGAAAGAAACCGGTAGATTATAAAAAGCCCCAGGCTTGCATAATATTAAGAAAATCCTTATATCTTTTTCTGGAAAAATAGTGTAAAATAATGCAGAATATAAGATGAGATTTTTAGGAGGATTGTATGGAAAGTCTGGTAACCTGGTTTACAAGTACCTTAGGTACACATATTTCAAGGGAAGCGGTTGTGTTTATTATTTCACTGTTCCCGATTCTGGAGCTGAGAGGCGGTATTCTGGCATCTTCATTGCTGGATATTACGATGTGGAAAGGAATCCTGATCAGCGCAGTTGGAAACATTATTCCGATTCCGTTTATTTTATTTTTTATTAAAAAGATATTTGCAGCATTGAAAAAAGCAAAGCTGTTCCGTCCATTGGTTGAGAAAATGGAAAACAAGGCAATGAAAAAACGTGACCAGATCGAAAAATATGAGTTCTGGGGACTTGTTTTATTCGTTGGTATTCCACTTCCGGGAACAGGCGCATGGACAGGGGCTCTGGTAGCATCTCTGATTGATATGGATATCAAGAAAGCGTTCAAGGCGATTCTGGTTGGAATCTGTCTGGCAGCTGTAATTATGACATTGATTTCTTACGGCGTACTTGGTCACATTATCAAATAATCAGAAGCGATATAGAAATGTAGATCTGTTGTCTCAGTGCGGATAGAAGTGAAAGTATTTGCTCTGATTGAGTGAATAAAAAGAAGCTGAGTGTTTTGCCTGCCTAAATAAGACAGACATTATGATTAACGTAAGAGGGGGAATTTTACGATGGAATCTATGGAAGCAAGAATGGTAAAACTGTATGCGAGAAACAACAATCATGTGGCATTGCATGCCATTCCGGGACACTTTGCCACAAGTCATTCCCATATCAATTTTTACATTGATATGACAAGCTTGAAAACCCGTGCGAACGAGGCACAGGAAGTTGCAAAAAGTTTGGCGGGAGACTATGTGAACTCTACTGTGGTAGACACAATCGTTTGCATGGATGGCACGGAAGTGGTCGGTGCATATCTGGCGCAGGAATTTGAAAAACGCGGATTCCGCAACACAAACCTGCATGATACGATTTATGTAGTTACTCCGGAGTACAATGCAAACAATCAGCTGATTTTCCGTGATAACACAATTCCGGCGATCAAAGGAAAAAATGTCATTCTGTTGCTGGCAACTACTACGACAGGATTGACCGTGCGACGCAGCCTGGAATGTGTACAGTATTATGGAGGAACCGTGCGCGGTATTTCTTCTATTTTCAGTACGGTAAAAAAAGTTGGCGGCATGGAAGTACATTCTGTATTTAATGCAGATGATGTGCCGGGCTATCAGGCGTTTGGCAGAGACGAATGCCCATATTGCAAAAAAGGATTTGCCATTGAAGCCATGGTAAATGGATTTGGCTATTCACAATTGTAAGAAACATAGTAAAAAAAGCAGAGTAAGAGATCAGATAAAATGAGAGAAGAAAAATCCTTATTTTATCTGGTCTTTTGTTTTTTCTTCTGGATAGCTGCATATCGTGAATCAGGACTTGACAAGGCAAAAAATGTTGTTTATGATATTTTAAGACTTTGAATGCAGGTTGGAAAGCAATTGTGTTCATGAGCAAGTAGTGAAAGTGGATTGCGAATATCTGCTTTACAATTTTATAGTAAAAAAGGTAGTGACAAAGAGGAGTACGCGAAAGATGCAGTGACAGGGAGAGCGGTTCACAGACTGGAAGACCGTTTGACAGGCAGTTTGCGGAAGGTAGCTTTGGAACCGGATGTCTGAAGCCAGAGTAATATAGGGAACTTGTTCCAGCTATGGAAGAAAGCGGTTTAATAGAACCGGGAATGAGATGGCAGATATATTATATGGTGCGTAGGAAATCTCGGGTGATTCCCGTTAATCAATCGTAGAGATTTCATCTTCATCTGAGTTGGATTCCAAACTTTTATAAGTAATGAAATGGTAGTTCTTCCATTTCAGTGGAGTTCAAAAAGAGACAGGTGAGATAAAATGAAGGTGGTACCGCGTAGATTCGCCCTTCACATGTGTTGTGCATGTGGAGGGCTTTTTAATTCATATGAAAAGGTGTATTTGTATGATAACGGGTACATTTTTGTTAGGTTACAGCATGTAAGCGGAAGATTTTCCGTTTGGCTATTTTTACAAAGAGAATTCATGTTTTGGAAGGAGAGACAGAATGAAGGAATTAGCAAAGACCTATGATCCGAAAGGGATCGAAGACCGTCTTTACCAGAAATGGGAAGACAATAAATATTTTCATGCAGAAGTGGACAGAAGTAAGAAACCGTTTACCATTGTTATGCCGCCGCCAAATATCACCGGTCAGCTGCACATGGGACATGCGCTGGACAACACCATGCAGGATATCCTGATCCGTTACAAGAGAATGCAGGGCTATTCCGCATTATGGCAGCCGGGTACTGACCATGCAGCCATCGCAACAGAGGTTAAGGTTATTAACAGCCTGAAAGACAAAGGTATCAACAAAGCAGATTTAACCCGTGATGAGTTTCTGAAATACGCATGGGACTGGAAAGAAGAGTACGGCGGACGTATCGTAAAACAGTTAAAGAAAATGGGATCTTCCGCTGACTGGGACAGAGAGCGTTTTACCATGGATGAGGGATGCTCCGAGGCAGTCAAAGAAGTATTTATCCGTCTGTTTGACAAAGGATATATTTACAAAGGTTCCCGTATCATCAACTGGTGTCCGGTCTGCAAGACTTCTATTTCCGATGCAGAGGTAGAGCACGTAGAGCAGACAGGTCATTTCTGGCATATCAAATACCCGATCATTGGCGAGGAAGGCAGATTCGTAGAGATCGCAACCACACGTCCGGAGACAATGCTTGGTGATACAGCCGTAGCCGTAAACCCGGATGACGAGCGTTACACAGACATCATCGGTAAAAAATTACTGCTTCCGATCGTAAACCGCGAGATCCCGGTTATTGCTGATCCGTATGTAGACAAAGAGTTCGGAACTGGCTGCGTAAAAATCACACCGGCACACGACCCGAACGATTTTGAGGTAGGAAAACGCCACAACCTGGAAGAGATCAACATTTTAAATGACGATGCAACCATCAACGCAAACGGCGGTATTTACGAAGGTATGGACCGTTACGAGGCAAGAAAAGCCATCGTTGATAAATTAGACGAGATGGGACTGCTTGTAAAAGTAGTTGAGCACGTTCACAACGTAGGTACTCATGACAGATGCAAGACAACCGTTGAGCCAATGATCAAACCGCAGTGGTTTGTAAAAATGGAAGAAATGGCAAAACCGGCGATTGATGCATTACAGTCCGGCAGACTGAAATTTGTTCCGGAAAGCTTCGGAAAGACTTATATGCACTGGCTTGAGGGCATCCGTGACTGGTGTATTTCCAGACAGCTCTGGTGGGGACACAGAATCCCGGCTTACTACTGTGACGAGTGCGGCGAGATGGTTGTTTCCCGCGAAATGCCGGAGAAATGCCCGAAATGCGGTTGCACACATTTAAAACAGGATGAGGATACACTGGATACCTGGTTTTCCTCCGCACTGTGGCCATTCTCCACACTTGGCTGGCCAAACAAAACAGAAGAACTGGATTACTTCTATCCGACAGATGTACTTGTTACCGGATATGATATCATCTTTTTCTGGGTTATTCGTATGGTATTCTCTGCGTTAGAGCAGACCGGAACAGAGCCGTTCCATACCGTACTGATTCACGGACTGGTGCGCGATTCTCAGGGACGTAAGATGAGTAAATCCCTTGGAAACGGTATTGATCCGTTAGAGGTTATTGACAAATACGGTGCAGATGCCCTGCGTCTGACACTGATCACTGGTAACGCACCTGGAAACGATATGCGTTTCTACTGGGAGCGTGTAGAGTCCAGCCGTAACTTTGCAAACAAAGTTTGGAACGCATCCCGTTTCATTATGATGAACCTTGGCGATGAGCAGCCGACCAAACCGGAAGATGCAGATCTGCTGCCGGTTGATAAATGGATTTTATCCAAAGTAAATACTTTGGCAAAAGATGTAACAGAGAACATGGATAAATATGAGCTGGGAATCGCAGTTCAGAAAGTATATGACTTCATCTGGGAAGAGTTCTGTGACTGGTATATCGAGATTGCAAAAGTACGTCTGTACAAGAAAGAAGAGGATCCGAAAGCTGCAAATACAGCACTCTGGGTTCTGAAAACCGTACTGACCAACGCATTAAAGATGCTGCATCCGTACATGCCGTTCATCACAGAGGAGATCTTCTGCACACTTTGTCCGGAAGAGGAGACCATCATGCTTGCTCCGTGGCCGGAATACACAGAAGAGTGGAATTTTGCAAAAGAAGAAGCTGATGTGGAGACCATCAAAGTACTGGTTAAGGGTATCCGAAACATTCGTTCTGAGATGAACGTTCCACCAAGCCGCAAAGCAAAATATTTCATCGTATCCCCGGATGAGAACCTGCGTGAGCTGTTTGCTTCTCACAAAGACATTTACAGCCAGTTAATCTCCGCAAATGAGATCGACGTACAGGCAGACAAAGCCGGAATCCCGGAGGATGCCGTATCCGTTGTTATTCCGAATGCCGTTGTATACATTCCGTTAGAGGAGCTGGTAGACATGGCAAAAGAGCGGGAACGTCTGGAGAAAGAGAAAGCAAAACTTGCAAAAGAGCTGGCGCGTTCCAACGGTATGCTGAACAATGAGAAATTCTTAAGCAAAGCACCTCAGGCAAAAGTTGACGAGGAGAAAGCAAAACTTGAGAAATACAAACAGATGATGGAAGACGTAGAAAATCGTCTGGCACAGTTAAAATAATATGAGTGAAAACATGAAACAAGCGGTGGAATTCCTGTACGGGATTCCGAAGTTTACCAAAAAACACAGCCTTGCACACACGAAACATTTCATGGAGCTGCTTGGCGATCCGGGTAATCACTGCAAAGTCATTCATGTGGCAGGAAGTAATGGTAAAGGAAGCGTTTGCTGCTTCCTTTACCATATGTTGCTTTCTGAGGGAAAAACCGTGGGATTGTTTACATCCCCGCATCTGATGGATGTGCGGGAGCGTTTTCAGTTAAACGGTGATCTTTGCAGCGAAGAACAGTTTCTGTCTGCCTATGCCCGGGTAAAAAAGACAGCAGAGGAACTGGATCAGAAAGGTCTGGGCTATCCGACATTTTTCGAGTTTATTTTCGCCATGGGTATGGTACTCTTTGCGGAGGCGCAGGTGGAGTATGTTGTTCTGGAAACAGGGCTTGGCGGCAGATTGGATGCGACCAACAGTTTTGCCGATCCGGTGTTAAGCATTATCACCTCCATCAGTCTGGAGCATACAGAAATCCTTGGGGATACCATCGCACAGATTGCCGGGGAAAAAGCAGGTATTATCAAGCCGGGCGTTCCGGTAGTTTTTGATGCCAATGATCCGGAAGCTTCCGCAGTGATCCGGGCGCATGCAGGCGAAATGCACAGTCCATGCACTGCACTGGAGAAAAAAATGTTCCAGATTCTGGAATTTAAGAATAATTTTATTGATTTTTCCCTTTCAACTGCGTATGATAAGGAAACAAGATGGACGATTCCGGGAGCCGCAGAATACCAGGTGGAAAATGCAGCGCTGGCGATTCTTGCAATGCGGATCTTGCAGCAGCAGTATCCAGAGGAAGTTGCCGGTGAAAATGCCGAAGAACAGCTTCATGCAGGCATGAAAGAGGCGTTCTGGCAGGGTAGAATGCAGGAAATAGAACCGGAGATTTATTTTGACGGGGCGCATAACACCTCTGGAATAGGAATGTTTACCGAAGCAGTAAATCGACTGACTGCCAAAGATACCTATCGTCCACTTCTGCTGTTTTCCATGGTAAAAGAAAAGGATTACAGTACTTCAATCGATATGCTGACAGCAGATATTTCCTGGGAGGAGATGGCAGTCACCACGATTCCCAATGAGCGTGGCATATCTTTTGAAAAATTAGAGAAACTATTCGAAGAAGATACAGACAGACCGGTGACGGGGTATGCCGATTACCGGGAGGCGTTCAGGGCAATGAAAGAGAAGAAGAAGCCGGGGCAGAAATTTTTCTGTACAGGCTCCCTCTATTTCATAGGTGCATTGATGGAAGTATGGAAGGAGAACTGTGATGATTGATTTTGAGGAAGAATTAAAGAAATTTGAACCGAGTATGGAGATCGAAGAAGCGGAAGATTCTATTTATAACCGCGATCTGACCGATATGATGGATATTTTACAGGAAATGCTGAAAGAAAGCAGAAGATAGGAGGAGACAGATGAACTGTTATTACTGTGGTGCTCATCTGGATTCTATGGGTACCTGTCCGAGCTGTGAAGCAGATGTCAGAGTCTGGAAAAAGATTGTAAGCATTTCCAATAAGCTGTACAATGACGGACTGGAGTGCGCTCAGGCACGGGATCTGACCGGGGCAGTGGAATATCTGAAGATGAGTCTTCGTTATAATAAAATGAATATTCAGGCGCGAAACCTGCTTGGCCTGGTTTATTTTGAGATGGGCGAGATCGTAAAGGCACTGAGCGAGTGGATCATCAGTAAGAGTATGCAGGGGGAGGACAATCCTGCAAATGATTACCTGAATGATATCCAGAAAAGCTCAGCGAGATTGGATACCATGTCCCAGACGGTGAAAAAATTTAACCAGTCACTGACTTACTGCAAAGAGGGCAATACAGATCTGGCACTGATCCAGATGAAAAAAGTACTTGCCCTGAATCCGAAGCTTGTAAAAGGACATCAGCTGCTGGCTTTGCTATATATGAAGGAAGAACGTTATGACCTGGCATTGCGTGCATTAAAAAATGCAAAAAAAATCGATGCCGGTGATCCAAATACGATGCGTTACGAAAAAGAATGCAGAGTGCATCTGACTGCAAACGGCAAAGTAAAACCGAAAGAAAAAGATACGGTAAGTTATCAGAGCGGCAACGATCTGATCATTCGTCCGGCAAAATTTACGGATAATACAGCTGTTTTATCTGTGATCAACCTGCTGGTGGGAGCTGCCATCGGTATCGCTGTGGTATGTTTCCTGATCGTGCCGGGAATCCGGAAAAATGCAAATTCTAACACATCTTCTCAGCTTATCAAGGCAAATGAGACCATTGCCACCAGAGAGCAAAGCATCAAGAGTCTGGAAGATGAGATCGCAGGTCTGAAGCAGACCGTAGAAGATGCACAGACAGCGACAAGTTCCGCGGATCAGAAAAATCAGTCCTACGAGGAACTGTTAAATGCCTATGTGGCTTACGCGTCAGATGACCACGTAAAAGCAGGTGAGACACTGGCGAACGTAAACAGAGATTTGCTCAGTGAAAACGCACAGCAGATTTACGATAATATGCTGACAGACGTACAGAGTGCAATGATGGAAGCCGATATGAACGAAGCGATGAATCTGTATGAGCAGAAAGATTATAGCGGAGCCATCACAAAGCTGGAGTCCATCGTACAGTCCGACGAAGGATATCAGGAAGGTAAAGCAGCGTACTATCTGGCATTTGCGTATAACTATCAGAACGATGAGAGCAATGCATTGAAATGGTTCCAGATTGCAAGAAATAAAACAAATTCCTCCAGTGTACGCAACACCTGTAAGGAAATGATCGACGATATGCAGAGCCGTGGAATTACCGTTCCGGGTGAAAGCCAAACTACGGATAATCAGTCCGATACGTCAGACGGAGATACCTCTGGCGACAACTCAGATAATAATGACTAACAGATCTTCTGGTTATGAAGTGAGATCATCTCAGTCTGAGTTGAGACTCCCACTTCTGCAAGTGGTGAGTA
>NZ_JRFU01000070.1 GCF_003122485.1 Eubacterium ramulus | reverse complement strand
TATGTCAGGGTTGGATGAACTGATTGCAGAGGAAGGAGAGCAGGAGTGATGGAACAGAGAAAACAGGAAGAATATGCAGAAGAAAACTGGATGCAGATCACATTTGCGGCAAAATCCGAAAATGAGGGATTTGCCAGAACCGCGGTGGCAGCATTTGTCAGCAGTCTTGATCCGACCATTGAGGAGTTGGCAGACATCAAGACGGCAGTATCCGAAGCGGTCACAAATTGTATCATTCACGGTTACAACCAGCGCGGCGGCACGATCTGGATGGAGGGAACCCTGACCGGTCGTAAATTGCGAGTGTCCATTATCGATGAAGGCAGAGGCATCAAAGATATCAAGCAGGCGTTGGAACCGCTTTTTACCACGCGACCGGATCTAGAGCGTTCCGGCATGGGATTTTCCTTCATGGAAGCCTTTATGGATACCGTGGAAGTGGAATCCACACCGGGCAAAGGAACCCGGGTTTCTATGGAAAAAGAAATCAGGTAGTTACATATGGAGCAGGTGTTGGAGTATATTAAGCGCGCGCACCAGGGGGATAAAGCAGCACGGGATCTGCTGGTACAGAACAATCTGGGACTGGTCTGGAGCATTGTCCGGCGATTTTCCAACCGCGGATACGATCCGGAGGATCTGTTTCAGGTGGGGAGCATCGGTCTGTTAAAAGCAATCGACCGTTTTGATACGGATTATGAGGTAAAATTTTCCACTTATGCCGTACCGCTGATCATCGGAGAAATCCGCAGATATCTGAGAGACGATGGCATGCTGAAAGTCAGTCGTACCTTAAAAGAAGCTGCCTGGAAAGTCAGTCAGGCGGTGACGGAATGGCAGAATGAGTACGGTCGTGATCCGACATTGGAGGAACTTTCCGGGAAAACCGGAATGTCATCTGAGGAGATCGTGCAGTCGCTGGAAGCCAATACAGATGTGGATTCCCTTCACCGACCGGTTCCCGGAAATGAGGGAAAGGAGATCACACTTGGCGAACAGATCCGGGATCAGAAAAATCTGATCGAGCAGCAGGTCAACCACATTTTTCTGGAGCAATTGCTGGATACATTAGAGCCGGAAGAACGTCAGCTGCTTCAGCTTCGTTATGTAGAAGAAAAGACACAGTCGGAGGTGGCAAAACTGCTTGGAACGACGCAGGTTCAGATTTCCAGACGGGAAAAGAAACTGCTTGCGAAATTGCGAAATACGGTATAAAATGCGATACAGTCCTTCTTATTGATAAAAAAGTATCGATAAAGTTCTGGGAACAAGCTTGCATAAAAGAAGTGAATGTAATAAAATATGCGTTAGCTCAAGCTAATTATTAAAATTGTATCAATAAGAGAAAAAGCATATACGGAGGATACCAATAGATGAAAAAAAGAAAACTGTTAATCGCACTTTTGTGTGGAGCCTTAGTCTGTCTGCCGCTGGCAGGTTGTAACAATAAAAACGCTGCGTCAGGAACGGACAGCTCTGTACAGAGTGAAGTTTCAGAAGATGCCGGAGAGCAGAACAGCTCAGACAGCAGTCAGGAATATACAAGCGATGTGTTTGCCATGGATACTTATATGACACTGACCGCTTATGGCGAAAATGCACAGGAAGCAGTAGAAGCGGGTATTGCTGAGATTCAGCGTCTGGACGATCTGCTGTCTACCGGAAAAGACACCAGTGAAGTCGCACAGATCAACGCAAACGGCGGTGGCGTACTTTCTGAGGATACCGATTATCTGGTAAAACGTGCCCTGGATATTTATCAGAGTACAAACGGAGCCTTTGATATCAGCATTTATCCGGTGATGCAGCTTTGGGGATTTACCACAGGAAATTTTGCAGTACCGAGTGAGTCTGATCTGGCAGCAAAACTTGCGCTGGTAGATGCGGGAAAAATCATATTAAGCGAAGAAAACGGACAGACAAGCATCAGTCTCCCGGAAGGCATGGAGATCGATCTGGGCGGAATTGCCAAGGGTTATACGTCCGGAAGAGTTATGGATGTGATGAAAAGCTATGGCATCAAGAGTGCAGTTATTAACCTTGGCGGAAACGCACACGTCCTTGGAAATAAAACCGATGGCAGTCAGTGGAAAGTCGGCATTCAGGATCCGGAGGATGAAAACGGATATCTGGGCGGCGTGAGCGTCACAGACAAAGCTATTATCACTTCCGGCGGTTATGAGCGCTACTTTGTAGATAAGGATACCGGTGTGAAATATCACCATATCATCGATCCGAAAACCGGTTATTCTGCCAACAACGGTCTGATCTCTGTGACGATCGTCAGTGCGGATAGCACACTGGCAGACGGATTATCCACATCTCTGTTTGTACTTGGCACAGAGGATGCCATTACTTATTGTGAGGAACATTGTGCAGAGGACGGATTTGACGCCATCATGGAAGATGAGGACGGCAAACTTTATATCACAGACGGCATTTATGACGATTTTATCAATATGAACAATAACAAAAATATTGAAAAAATCCAGACAAACTAGAGACAGGGCGGTAACGATATGAAAAAACAAAAGATATCTGCAAAAACAGTAGCTCTGATGGCAATGATGATCGCACTTGCCATGATATTCAGTTATGTAGAAACCATGATCCCGATCAACTTCGGGATTCCGGGTGTAAAACTGGGACTTGCCAATCTGGTCATTGTGGCGGCAATCTACCTTTTTGGTGGGAAGCAGGCATTTTTGATTTCCATTGTGCGAATCTTCTTAAGCGGATTCATGTTTGGAAATCTGGCATCCATCATGTACAGTCTGGCGGGCGGTCTGCTCAGTCTGGCAGTCATGCTCCTTTTGAAAAAAACAGACAAGCTGTCGATCCTTGCGGTCAGTGTCATGGGTGGTATCTGCCACAACATTGGACAGTTGATTGTGGCAATGCTTGTGGTGGAAAATCTGAAGCTGATTTTTTATGTTCCGGTACTTCTGATTTCCGGATTTCTTACCGGTCTGCTGATCGGTATCGTATGCAGAGTGATTCTTCCAGCAGTCAAACGGGCATACGAATCTGCAAGATAACAAGCTGTTTGCCTGGCGCTTAGTCAAAGGATATTCGCAATCCGCCTTCGCTACTTGCTCATAACCAAAT
>NZ_JRFU01000007.1 GCF_003122485.1 Eubacterium ramulus | reverse complement strand
CCTGCCGGAGGCTATATCAGATGGGGGATTGGCTCCCATCTGATATACAGTGTCCCCATCTGATACGCTTCAAATCGAACACACGAAAAACTTGTGAACCATTTTTACTTCTGGCACCGCATACACGGGTGCCGATCCCCGACCTGTGATCTTAATACCCGGTAAACCGTACGTTTCAGTCCAGAGCAGGCAATATTCCCATGATATTCCGTGCCATAATCTGTAATATACACATTCTTAGAAGATGTTCCTGCACAGCGGCAGGGATAATAAATGCTTCCATCTTCACTTCTGAGCGCACTGATTCCCGTCCGTGGCACACTCCGAATCGATAACTTTAACGTTTTACATTCTGCCGAACTGTGATATGCATTTCCATATGGTGTGATATACACATATGCTCCATCCTCATCCCCAGCAGATGATAGTGACGCTCCCGTCCACTTTTTGCATACTATCTGCTGTTTCACTGGTAGTTTTCCCCATTTTGTCCAGAACACTGGAAGCTTCACTTCATATGTTGCATGCAGTTTGATAAAATCTCCGGAAAAATCACTTCCGATGAACGATATTTCTGACCGGTTTCTTCTATATAAATCTGATAAAAGTTCCTGCTGTTCCATATACTTCCAGAACAGGCGCCGCGCCGTCAGATATCCTTCTGCCGTCCCCGGTTCATCCGCATCTGTATAAGAAGCGGCCATACTTCGCGCTGTGTACTGCAACGCGGCAGACACCTGAATATGTGCTCCAAGCAATAAAAACAAATGTAAAAATACCAGAACAAAAAACAATAACAATGGTGTAACAAGTGCTGCTTCCAGTGTAAGGCTTCCCGGAAGACGGGCATATTGCAGTGCTTTTGTATTTTTTAAATTGCCTGTTTGATTAATTGGAGAAGTTTGCAATTGCCCGGAGAACATAGAGAGAGATTTTGTATTATTTGTTTTTCTTCGATACAAAAGCACTGTAATATACCCGCCTCCTTTACTTTTTTGACTCTGCATAACATACTTCACTATCTTCTGCAAAATGATAGCTGCCAATCTCGTTATTTCCAAGCTGCACCAGATTCCAGAACAATGGTTGTGCCTCATACTCCACAGAGCATTTTATTTTTCCTGCCATTTGATTCATACAGACACCGGTATTTTGCTCAATCAGATTCATGGATCGCTGCCTTATTTTTTCCTCCGACGTTGTCCAAAGCAGCAATTGCAGATAACCGTCATAGCTTAATCCTTCCTGCTCTGTGTTCTTTTCTGAAGTATTCAACGCATCTCCAAGATGTTTCAAATCTGTATGCCATTGCGTATCGTTCTTTACCAGCGACACTTTTCCTCCATTCAACAAGATCCGCACATCACTGATGGATTCTGCATACGCCCAAGCCGCTAAAATAGCATGTTTCACGGGTTCTGCAAGCTCTGGATTCGCAACAACCGAAGTAAGCGCAAGTGCAACACTCATTGCTTCCTGACTTTTTGTCGAATCTGTCTCCAGATAAAGCAGATTGGCGCCTTCTCTCATAAGCAGCAAACGATTGACTACCGCCTTTAGATTTTCCTGATCTGCATTTTTTCCACCAATCAGATATTCCATCTCATAATCCAATGCCCGGTCTCCACGCTCCTGCGTTGCATCAGAAAAATGTGCGCGGCAGTAAAGACCAAACAACAGCCGATCCGTTACTGACGCAGTTTTTTCCTGCTGCCAGCTTCCCTTTGCTGAATGCGTATGGTTTACTCCCTCTGTCTGACCCAGTTCCTTATTTGACACATTTTGTTCCGGCATCACCAAGGCAAGTACTCCATTCTTTTTGACAGCTTTCATCCATTCCAGCGGATTCTGCAGATCAGAACGGTTTGCAAGTTCCACACGACTATTTTCACCTGTTTTCCCTGCATCAACTTCTGCTTCCTTTATCTCCTGAGCTTCTGCCAAAACCCGTGTCTGCTCCTGATTTCCGGTTTCTTCTGGCAGCTCCCTGGTCTGTGCAGTTTTCCCGGATTGATCCATCTGCTCTAACGCCTGAAAAACTTCCTGTTCCTGCAATTCTCCACGCTGCTCCAGACCATCGGTCTTTGACTCTGTCACAGATTGCAATACCGTTTTCAACACATCCTCCGCGACATTCTGCCGCATCCAGTTTGCCGCCTGCTGATAATATCCGGCTCCGTTGTCATCCGTTGCCAGTTGATACTGTTCCACCTCTACTTTGCTGCAATGAGCCTGCAGGAAGAAAAAATTGTGTCCAAACTGCTGGCTTTCCCAGTTTTGCTCTACCGCATCTTTCTGTAAATTGCAGACTTCCGGAAATGTACCGGTGTTTCCTTCTCCTGACTCCTCCCAGAACAGCAAATGATATTGTTCCCACAACTCCGGTTGATAGGACGCATACACCGCATCTTCCGCCTGTCCGGTAAGCAGATGTACATTCGTTTTTAAGGCACTTACGCGTGCTGCCTCCAGAAACGCAAACAGCACGGATATAAGTCCCACAAGTATCAGTACATAGAAAATACTGACACTTCCGCTGCAAAATCTCTGTTTCATCAAAGAGTTCCTGCTTTGTTATTGATATTGGTAAATGTCTTATTTACCAAACTGGTCAGCTGCTTCTTAAAAATTAAAATCAAACCCACCAAAACGACCAAAATCAAGATAATTTCCACAACACCAATACCTGATTCTTCATATAAAAAACGTTTTCCTTCTCTGATATATTCCTGTCCCATGTTTCCCTCCATACATTTATCTTTTACCCAATATTTGTTTCCACTGACAACCGGCAAATTTTTGCCTGGTTTCTCGTGACATGCTGCCCAAATTAACAATGCATAGTCCAAAGTGCTTTTAGCTTTCTACAATCAGCAGCCAGCTATAAAGAAAAGCTCTGCACTGCCGGGAATAACAACATAACCAGAATCAGTACAAATACCAGCATCATCGGAAAAAGCAGCTTCATACCGGCTTCTTCTCCTGCCTTTCTCGCCTGATTCTTCCGAATCTCCCAGGCTTTCCGTGCTTCTTCCCCCAACATTTCACATACGTCACGGGTTCCTTTTTCCAGATTTCTGTTTAAAATAGATACCAGTCGTCGATACGACGGTAACCCGATCCGGCGTGCAAGCTGCTCATAGGCTTCTCTTTCCCCCATTCCTTTTCGTATATCCAGATACGTCCGATGCATTTCCTTCATATAAATACGCTGTACATAGCCTTTCTTCTTTTGCATTTTCCGATCCATTTCAAGAATACGCTCCCAAGTTCTTCGCAGCGTAAGTCCGACTCCCATCAATAATGACAATTGTTCTACCATTTGTGGATATTCCCGGTTCAGGCATGCTTCCCGATGCTTTGCCTGCCGCCTGATCCGATCCTTTTTCTGCCATTCCAGACAAACTACTGCCGCACCTCCAAGCAGCAAAAGCAGATACCAGTCCGATGTTTCTTTTGTTTTCCAGTATATTTTCTGTCCTTCCGCTGTCTGTGGCAGTTGAAACGTTTCCTTGGTTCGGCTTTTGGCTTCCTGTTTTCCAGATTGCTTCTGAACCTGCTGTCTCAGCCACTGACTGCTCCCCTGCACGGGCGGCATTACCTGCAATGCCCGAATCTCCGTGCGGCTTATATCTGCATAAGAAAACTCCGCCTGCAATGTTACGATCACACCATCTTCCCCAACCTGTTCATTTGCAACCGTTCCATCATCCTGTATCACGGTATAATCGCTGCTCTCATATACCGCCTGCACCAACCCGTCACAAAATGTATTTTCCAGAACCAGATTTCCGGTTATCTCATTTTCGGATTTGTTTTCTCCCAGAAATACCGCTTCCCATTCTTCCACCGCCTGTTCCAGCAGCTGCTGTACCTCTGCATTTTCCCGCTCCACCGGGTGTACCTCAAGATCGATCTGTTGTGATTCCCCATCTGCCGTCTCATATGTAAATGTCCGACTTTCTGTCGGTTCTCCCTCTCCTTGCCGCGAAACCGTCCCTTCCGGTTCGCCCCCATAATTTTGTGAAATAAAAAGCATCACTGACAGCAACGTAAATACTGCCACTGCTAAAATACTGCTCCTGTGTTCCTTCCAACTCTTCCACTTTCGCATCTTCACCCCTTCTACACCGGAATCTGAACAATTTTCTCCGACCAGAAAAACACAACCAGATATCCGCAAAGACAAGCGCTCATCACCAAAACTCCTGCCAGATTTTTATACAATGCCCCTGTATATTCCGGTGAACTCAGTGTAATAAAAAGCAAAATAACCGGCAGTAAAATCATCATCATGCGCTGTTCTGCCCGCTTTGCAGCCACCGCTGTTTCAATTTCCTGTAATACCTCTGTTTTTTCCTGCATTTTTACAGTAGTCGTGCGTATGATCTCAGTCAGATTTCCCCCGCTTCGTTTCACATGCAGCAGGATCTCCGCAAAATGGTAAATATCTTCGCTTCCGCTGTTGCATGCAAATTCGTAAAAAACCTGTTCCAGCGGTTCACTCATTTGTATTTTCCGGTTCATGTATGCAAACTCCCGCACAATATCCGCATCCTTCCCATACAACCGCTGCATATCACCCTGTGCATAACGCCAGGCATATTCCAGTGAATAACCGGCTCCAAGAGTTCCCGACACAGACTGCATTGCCGACTGAAACTGCCGCTGCAGCCGCTTTATCTGTTCCTGCTCCCGTCGTGTCCGTCCACGGCATACACAGGCGATGACTGCCGGCACAATGAGCACCAATGCCCATGCTGAACGATAGAACAAAAATGCTGCTGCCATCCCAACACCAATTCCTTTTAAAACATCAACTGCTTTATCCGGAATATGCCAGTCCTTTTTCTTCCAGCTTCTGGCGATTTTGCAAAGAACTTTCTTTTTTCCAGATGCCATGCACTTTTTCCCCCTTTACACCAGTCTCCTGAAACCGATACAGTGTATTCAGATAGATCTCACCATTTTTTATCCCACACAATTCACTGATCTGAAGCACTTTTCGTGTCCGGTCACGCATCCTTCCAAGATGGATCAGAATATCCAGTCCCGTTACGATCTGCCGCTGAATCACGGAAAAATCAACCTTTTCCCCCATTGCCATCATCGTTTCCAGACGTAGCAGCATGTCCCTGTCACTGTTGGCATGCCCTGTTGAAAGTGAACCATCATGTCCGGTATTCATTGCCTGGAACATGTCCCATGCTTCCGCACCACGGACTTCCCCCACAACGATCCGATCCGGACGCATTCGAAGCGCCGTGCGGATCAGATCACGGATACTGATTTCCTCTGCTCCCTGTCCATTGGCATTTCTTGTCTCCAGCCGCACCAGATTTGGCACATTCTGAAACTGAAGTTCTGCCGAATCTTCAATCGTGATCACCCGATCTGTCTTTGGAATATAGGCAGATAATGCATTCAGAAACGTTGTCTTTCCGCAGCCGGTTCCACCGGAAATAAAAATGTTATATCCCGCTTGCACCAGAAGTTTTAAAAACTCTGCGACTTCCTGTGATAAAGACTCCAGTTCCATCAACCGCTCCAGCGTCATCGGTTTTTTCGAAAATTTACGGATAGAGATACAGGAGCCTTCCACTGATACCGGTTCCAACACAATGTTTACTCTGGAACCATCTGACAACCGGGTATCCAGAATCGGATTTGCTTCATTCACTGCCCGGTTTGCACTTCCTGCAATCTGTTGGATCATATCACCCAGACGTTCTCTGGAAAGTTCTGCTTTTGTCCACGGATACAGCGCCCCCGCCTTTTCATAAAAAATATGCGCCTCTCCATTTACCATGATCTCAGTCACTTCCGGATCATCCAGCAGTTCCTGCAATACATCCAGCCTGCGAAAAGAATTAAAGATCTGTTCCTCATAACTTTCCCGCACTTTCAGCGACAGCAGTTTTTCTTTGCTGTAACTTCGTACTGCCAGCGCGATTCGCTCTCTTAATTCTTCATCCGTAAATTCTCTGGACATATCAAGTCCATCCATCACCTGTCTTTTGATCTCTTGCCATGGCGCCTCCATTCTATTCCCCCTTTTTACTAACCACCGCTTAGTGCTCTACCCACCAGAATCGGTGAATGCTTATTCTGCATTCAATATCTGTCTGAGCCGCTGTCCCATTTCAGATTCAGACCATTCATGCAAAAGATGTACTCCCGGCAGATCTCCGGAAAAACCCGAAACCACCAGCTTTGTTACTTTTTCTTCTGAACAACATTTTTTTAAGAAAGCAACTTCTTCCCCTGCAGCACAACGACTGCACAAATCTCCTCCCGAAATCTGCAAGATTCGCTCTGCCTGTGAAAAAATAAGCTGACATCCACAGATCATGCTTCCCACGGAAAATACGACCGCATCATACCGCCCCTCTGCGGAAAGCTGCCTCAAAAAAGCCTGCAGATCCTCTTCCCTGATTTCATACAAAATCATGGCATTTTCCGGTGGACGGATGTAATCCATCCCATCCAGCTGCCCGGTAAACAGCTCCAAAGACGTCCCCATATTCTTTCTCAGTTGTAAAAAAAGATCACTCATATCTGCGGTTCTATACTCCAGTTGAAATACCGATACCAGACCACTGTTTTCCGAAAATTCCACATACAACACCCGTTGTCTCCTGGCAAGAATCCAGGCACACAGCGCGGAAACTGCCATCAAACTTCCCCGGTTTCCACCGGTACAGACAATCCAGTGCTGTTTCTTTACCGCCGCCATCTGCATCCCTACACTGGCAATGGATTGATACCGCGCAATGATCTTCTGAAACAGTACCGATCTGGCTTGGTACTGACTGATATGCGTCTCATCTTCTTCCTCCGTATCAGTAAGGATCAGAATCTGTTCTGCCTGTCCCGCTTCCTGCAAAGCCACCACAAACGATTCCGAACCTACTGCCAGTTCCCAGTGTTTTTCTCTTTGGTGCCTCACATTTTGAAGTCTCATATCTTCCCGCACAGAATCTATCTGCCTGCCCGAACTTTCCAGCAATTCCATCTGTTTGCCCGAACTTCCCAGCAAGTCCATCTGCCTGTCCGAACCTTCCAACAACTCCACATAACCATCTTTTCCGATCCGTGTATTCAGATACAGCGCCAGTTTTTGCATATAAGATTTTTCCAGTCCCCCGATCACCACAACAGGGTTTTGCATACACTCACCCCCAGAATTACAGCATACCCGAACAAAATAGCCGCCGAAAAATGAAACCGGGCGCCCTTTCTTGTCCGTTCAGGATAAGGAATGATCCTTCCCTTTTGTACTACTATTTGAAAATAGCTGACACAGCTTTGTATGCTTGTCCAAAGCTGTCTCTGATTCAGCAATCTGCCGAATGAGAATCCTGCTGCCAGCAGGAAAGAAATACAGATACAATAGATTACATTCCGACTGCCATTCAGACAGCCGATCACACAGAACAGTTTGATATCACCGGCTCCCAGTCCATGCATACGAAATGGGATCCAGCAAATCAGTATCGGTAATAAAAGCCCCCCGATCACTTCTCCTGCAATCTTTGGTTCAAATCCCGGAATCCAACACAAAATTCCGATCAGGATTCCCACCGCAATCAGTCTGTTTCGAATGATACCATCCGAAAAATCTGACCTCACAGCAAGAAGAAGTATTACTGCCGATGCACTGATTCGAATTAGTTCCACATGTGCTCCACCTCCTTTGTGAAACCGATTATAAGTCCTTTCCCTGCACCTGTCTATAGCCATTTTTCTGTCATTTTTTCGACTTGTGCATTATCACAACAACTGAAGGAACAAGATCCCATAAAGTGCCGCAAGCCCGCTGATTCCAAGGGTTCCGCATGTCAAAAGACTCAACGGATTGATACCGATCGCCACATCAAATCCCCTGGATGTAAAGAAGGAATTTAAGAAGTACATACAGATCAGACACACCACCGTCCGAGCCACAAAATTCAGCAAAATCTCTGCATTTTTCTTCAAAATTCCAATGAGCAGGATCAGTCCGCATACCCCCAGAATAATGCCGATTCCATATGTTCGTTCCAAACGAAACACCACCCGATTTCTCTTGTTGTAATATATTATTTTTGTGAAATTTTATACCAGATTTTCCATCAAAAAAAGAGCCGAAAACGTAATCCACAAACACCACAATCGGTATTTCTGTCGCTTTCGACTCTCTCATTTTATCTCAGTCGAGAAGACTCCCACTTCTGCAAGTGGTGAGTAAT
>NZ_JRFU01000069.1 GCF_003122485.1 Eubacterium ramulus | reverse complement strand
GCGATTACGGTTCTGAATGTAGAAGCGGACGATGCAGCATTTTTCAATCGTGCCAAAGGAGTCATTGACCGGATCATTCAGTCCCAGAATTTGGATGTGGATGTCGTATCCGGAGCAACTTACAGTTCCAGAGGTATCATCAGTGCGGTTAAAAATGCTCTGACCGGTGAGAAGGACAGTGGAAAAACAGCGGAAAATCCGGGAAAAGGAGAAGGTTCTACAACTGTGGCAGAAGTTGCAGATGCAGCAGCTTACAAAGATGGAACCTATTACGGAAGTGCGACCGGTTTTGCAGGTCCGATCAAAGTAAAAGTTGTGATCAGCGGTGGTAAGATTGCGTCCATCGAGATCGTATCCACTTCTGACGGCAGCAGCTATATTTCCAAAGCATCTGCCATTACCGGGAAAATCGTATCTTCTCAGAGCACGAATGTAGATACTGTGTCCGGAGCAACTTACAGTTCCGTAGGTATCATCAATGCGGTTCGTAACGCATTGGCACAGGCGGCAGTAGACGGAAGCACAGTACCGGCATCCACAGAAAATACAGAGCAGAACAATCAGCAGAATCAGTCTGCGCCGACACCATCTGTATCCGGAAATTTCCCGTATCCGGATGGAACTTATTATGGAACCGCAGAAGGATATCTGGGAGATGTCAAGGTAGCTATCGTGCTGAAAAATCATACGATCCAGTCCGTACAGATTCTGGAAAATGAAGACGATGCGGCATTTTTCAATCGTGCCTGTGCAGTGGTCAATAATATTGTGAAAAATCAGACAACAGGTGTAGATGTTGTGTCCGGAGCAACCTACAGCTCTAACGGTATCATCAACGCGGTTAAAGCAGCGCTGGAGTCTGCAAAAGCAGCAGCAAATCCGTCTAACGGAAATAATTCCAATAATGGAAACCAGAATAATAACAATTCCGGAAATAACAATGGCAATACCGGAAACAACAATAACAGTAATAACAACGGAAGTACAGAGAAGCCGGATGATTCCAACACAAATGCTCCGACTTATTATGCCGATGGCAGTTATACAGTGACTGTAAAGTGTGAGCCAGATGAAAGTGAGGATTTTGATGCTTACAATCTGACTGCTACGATTACTGTAAAAGGCGATAAGATTACGGCAATCAGTAATGTTTCTGGTGATGGAGACAGCAGCAATGACAGATACATTAACTGGGCTGCAAATGGAAGATCCAATAATGTTGGTATTATTAGCCAGATCATCGGTCTTGCAACCATTGATATGTCAAAAGAAAATGCAGAAACAACCATGAATGAAGCGATTGCGAATGTGGATGTGGTTTCCAGAGCAACCTGTTCTTCCCAAGCATTGAAAGATGCATGCAAAGAAGCCTTAAATCAGGCGCGTGCAAAATTTTTGGAGCAGAAAGATGATCAGAAAAATCTGGCAGATGTGAAAATGCCGGATGGAACCGATGAAACTGGTAACGCAGATACAGAACTGACAGACCCGGAAAATGATCCGCAGGAGGCAGCACAGGAACAGCTCCTGGAGACAGAATAAGTAAAGGATAGAAACAGGAAAATATGAAAAAGTTTATGATTCGTATTGTCAATGTATGTATGATCGTAGCGGCATTGTTTGGCTACAATCACGTTACGTTGGCGCATGAAAAGATTGATGCGGAAGCAAAAGCAGAAGCAGACCGTCAGAGTGCGGAGATTGCTGCGGAAGCTGGCGTAAACGGCGGCAATTATACAGATGGAACATATCAGGGAACGGCCACAGGATTTGGCGGTGATATTACCGTGGAAGTAACCATTGCAGATAGCAAGATCACAGACGTAGAGATTTTGTCTGCAGAAAAAGAGGATAGTGCTTATCTGACCATGGCAAAAGATATTATTCCGGAAATCATAGACGCACAGAGTGCAGATGTAGATACGATCAGTGGCGCAACGTTCAGCTCCACCGGTATCAAAAATGCGACGGCACAGGCGCTTGAGAAAGGCGGTACCAATTAGTGAAACAACCGAATAAAAAGACCATGAAAAAAATTCATGTGTGGGTGCGGGCAGTGATACAGTTATTGTATTTTCTGTTTATTCCGTCTGCCTATACAGCGGCGTTTAACGGCGTCAAATACATTTTTACCCAGATGGGAGCAAAAACACATCTGGAGGTGACTTCCTTTGTGGCAGCATTGATCGTGCTGTGTGTATACACAATCGTGTTTGGCAGATTCTTCTGTGGATTTGCCTGTGCTTTCGGAAGTTTGGGTGATGCAGTGCGGGCACTTTATGTGTTTATCTGCAAAAAACTGAAAAAGAAACCGATCACCATGAAAGCGGCAGTTGTGAAAAAACTGCAGGTAGTGAAATATTTCGTGTTGGCGATTATTGCTGTGACATGTTTTACGGGTGTATACAGCAAGGCGAAGGGATTCAGTCCGTGGGATGTATTTTCCATGCTGCATGCGCGTAATTTCAAATTGGGTGGCTATACCCTTGGCGTGGTATTTCTGGTGCTGATCGTTATTGGCATGTGCTTTCAGGAACGGTTTTTTTGCCGTGTTCTGTGCCCGATGGGAGCAGTATTTTCTATTCTGCCGGTATTGCCGTTTTCTACCCTGCGCAGAGACCGGTCTGAGTGTATCAAGGGATGCCGGGCTTGTACGATGAAGTGTCCGTCGGATATTGAGCTGGCGCCGGATACGGCACCGGAATTGTCAGGAGATTGTTTTCAGTGTCAGAAGTGTATTGATACCTGCCCGAAGGGAAATATACATACGGGGATTCGTGCACTGAAAGGCAATGAGATCTGGTATACGGTGCTTCGTGCCGTAATTTTACTGATACTGTTCAAGTTTGTCGGTTTATAAATAAAAGAAAAATGGAGAAATTTATCTCGCTCACTAGACGTTCACTACCTTCGTTTCACGGCGGTTTCATCGCGCTCGTTCTCGACTCCTATAAAAGCGGGTCGTCTCCCACTCGCGCAAAACCTTGTGAAACTCAGTCGTTCGCTTAATCGTTCGTTGAGATAAATTTCTCCATTTTTCATTTACGTTTTGAAGAACCGATAGTCCATATTTTAAACAAAAAACGAAAATGAGAAAGAAATTCAATAACGAAAAAGTTGAAAAAAGCTGTTGACAAATCCAAAGTTGTAATGATATAGTAACTGTCGTTAGGAAATACTAATAAAACACAAAACCAAATATTGAAATTCACGGTACAGAGTAACATCTGGTCGTGGACTTGGTAGAGACTTCTCCCGCATGCGGCACAGGACGCATACATGGGTGGAGTCTATTTTTTTGCAATAATTCGGAGCCAGGCAAATTTACAAGGGCAGGTACGAATCATCGCAAAGAAGGAAAAGGAGGATAACATGAAGAAGAGAAGAGAGTTTCTGACAAAAGCATTAGCTGGAGCCATGGTGGTAGCAATGACAGCCGGAACAATGCCGGTGAGCGCTCTTGCAGCATCCAGTGTAACAAAGACAAAAGATGGCACTTACACAGGAACCGCTACGGTTGTAGCAGATGAGGATGAGGATTTCACAAATTATCCGATCAGTGTAGATGTGACCGTTGCCGATGGCAAAATCACAGATGTAGCTTTTTCAGAGGAAAATCAGTTTTATGTAGATGGTGCAGATAGCACCGAAATAAAGAAAAATAAAAAGCTCTCAACGGAGGCGATGACAGAATTAAAAGATAAAATTATCGCCCAGAATGGTACTACTGGTGTTGACGCAAAATCTGGAGCAACATGCACATCAAAGGCAATGCTTGCAGCAGTAGATAGTGCTATTAACGAAGCACCAGAAGCAGTTAAAGTAAAATACGTGACCATGAACGTACCGTACACAGACTTTTACGCAGCTTACAATCTGACAGACAAAGCTGTTTGGCAGGTTGAGAATGGTTTAGACGCTGTTTCCACAGCGACAACCAATAAGTTTAAAGGCACAACAGGTCTTGCAAAAGGAACCTACAACAACGGCAAATATATCATGGGCGTGACCATGGCAGTTGCAGTTCCGGAAGAGACTTACGAAGCACTGAAAGCAGAAAATCTGACAGCGAATGACAATTATTACATGACAGATCTGGATACCGCTCCGGCAGCATTCAGCACCATGACAGTCAATGCAGATGGAACATACAGCTTCAGCAAACTTCAGGAAGCATCTGTTTCCGGCAACTATATCACAGTTGGAGAACTTGACCTGAATGCAGGTTACGGTGATTATCAGGTTACACTAGACGGACTTGGAACAGACGGCACTTTAAAAACAGGTGAGAATGAGACAACACCATATACCCTTTACGGAGCAATCCTGAATACCACAGAGGGAAAAACTTATGGAATGACTTGTCTGGAAAATCTGTGGCTTGGAACAAAGAGACCGAATGTGGAGATCGCGTGGTCCATCAAAGAAGGTCAGGGCCTGAAACGTGGACATGGCGCAGGCGATGAGTTTTATCAGTTCAGCGATATGAATGGTGCAACTTTAAAGAGCATCACACTGATCACAGATCTTGGAACCATCGAAGTGCCTTGCGGTGAGAATGGTCTGGAACTGACAAAATATTATGCAGGTGATCTGAGTAATTTACAGTATGCCATCGATAATGATTCTACAGAGCTGAGCATCAGTGGTATTCCCTCTGATTTGGAAAATGTGAAAATTTCTGTATCCGGTGGTCTTGCAACAAATGCTGAAATCAAAGACGGAAAAGTAACACTGAAAAAAGCACCGGAGGCAGGGACAACCTACACACTGACTATCAGCAGTTCAAATTATCCGGAAATTACAAGAACAATGTCCACACCAATTGTAGCAGATCAGGTGACAGAGCTTCAGAAATGGGTAGACAAAGCAAAAGCAACAAACGGATATGAGAACAATGCGGATTTGAAAGAGCATGTAGCAGAAGCGGAAGAAATGATCGCAAATAAAGAAGCGGCATCTGCAGACGCAGCAGAACTGATCAGTGAGCTGACAGAAAAAGTCAAAGCAACTTACTCAACTGTGGAAATGGAAGCGACTGTAAAAGGTAATTACATTGGAATCGCATTGAAAAATGTATTTCTGGAAGACCTGGAGAATCCGACTTATACATTATCTGTTCGCCAGGGAAGAGGAAGTGTAACGGTAGCAGAAGGCAAGTTAGATGCACTGGATCTTACACTGGAAAAAGAACTGACAGCAGGAACGGAATATACACTGACCATCGTAAGTGATAATTATCAGGATGCACAGATCAAAGTTACAGCAGAAGAAGCAGAAGCAGATTACAGTAAAGTATACGATGCAATTGACGCAATTCCGGATGATCTGAGTGTTTACACAGAGGAGAGTGTTGCAAACTTGCAGAAAGTACTGGAAACGGTTGATTACAGTAAGAAAGTAAGTCAGCAGTCAGAGGTAGATGCTTATGCAAATGCAATCATAGAAGCAACAGCAAAACTTGAGAAAAAAGCAGTAACTCCTGTAGCTCCGACACATGCAGACGGACTTGCAAATGAGAAAGCTTCTGATGGAAACTGGTACTATTATGTAAATGGAAAAGTTGCAACAAATGTGACAACTGTTGCTAAGAACGTAAACGGCTGGTACTATGTAAAGAATGGAAAAGTAGATTTCTCAGCAAATACTGTAGCAAAAAATGAGAATGGCTGGTGGATTATCCGCGGTGGAAAAGTAGACTTCTCAGCAAATACCGTAGCGAAGAATGAGAACGGCTGGTGGTACATCCGAGGAGGAAAAGTAGACTTCTCAGCAAATACCGTAGCCAAGAACGAAAATGGCTGGTGGAAGATCACAAACGGTAAAGTGGATTTCGGTTACACAGGCATTGCAAAAAATGAGAATGGCTGGTGGAGAATCGTAAACGGCAAAGTTGATTTCAACTGCAACAGCGTAGAGAAAAACGAAAATGGCTGGTGGTATCTCCGTGGCGGTAAAGTAGACTTCTCCTACACAGGAGTAGCAAAAAACGCAAATGGCTGGTGGAGAATTGAAAACGGAAAAGTGAACTTCAACTTTACCGGAATCGCAAGCAACCAGAACGGATCCTGGTATTTACAGAACGGAAAAGTGAATTTCAACTATAACGGAAAAGTAAAATATAATCATAAAACTTATACGATCCGTGGAGGAAAAGTCGTAAAATAACAAAAAGATATTATGGTAAATTACAGACAGATTTTCAGTTGCTTTTCACTTGAGCAAGTAGCGAAAGCGGATTGCGAATGTCTGCTTTACTTCTGAAATTTATCAAAAATGAAAGAGAGTAAATCTTAAAACAGGGATTTACTCTCTTTTTGATGTTAAGAGAAAAGATTATCAATAAACATGGTTAATGAGAAAAGACGTTCGATATTAATGAGAAAGTATTTCAATAAAAGGGAATGTGAAAAAAGTGTGTTGACGTTAACTGAAACTAATGCTATCATAACCGCCGTTAGATAGTGCTAATGGAAATTGCTCGTTGCTAAGATGAGTTAGAGGAAAAAAGTTTGTTGGTACAATCGGATGATATTTTTGATTTTGAAAATGAAAAATATAAGGAGGAATTTATGAGAAGAAAGAGACTTTCAATGAAAGTAGCAGCAGCAATTCTTGCAGCAGCTACATTTATGAGCACCTACCCGACTGCTGCATTTGCAGTAACCAAAAGTCAGGTAGCGGCAGATGGCGTAAATAATGCAACTACACATGTAGAATCAGATGACGAGTGGAGCAGTTATGATGTGACTGTCGGAGTGACTGTTGAGGACGGAAAATTTAAAGAATTTCTGGTAACTCCGACGAATGGATATGAGGCATCGGGAGATTTTGGAAGTAAAACATATTTTGAAAAAGCAGTGAATGGAACAACAAAAAAACCGGATATGGGAATCAAAGCTCTGGTTGGACAGCCGGCAACACAGGAAAGTATTGATAACTGGTTTACTGCAAATGGATATGATACAAAATCAGGTGCTACAATTACAAGAACAGCAGTAAAAGATGCTGCAAAAGAGGCTCTTTCTAAATTTGAAGAAGCAAAGAAAGAGGATGTGAAACAGGAAGCTTATGTTCTGATGAACATTCCATATGCAGCATTTTATGCAGCAGAGGGTGATTCCGATGTAGATGCAGTTTCATCCGCAACAAAGATGAAAACCAGAGCATCCCTGGCAGCCGGTTCCTATCATGTAAACAATGACGGATCAGATATCAGTGGTATCACATTCCCTGTAAAAGTAAGTGATCTGGCAGCATTGACAGGAAAATATACGCAGATTACAGATGAGAGTAAAGTTGAGATTACTACAAGTATCAAGGGAAAAGAGTCTACCACAACTTATGTGGGAAAAGATGCATTGTTTGAAAGTGCAGATTACTCCTATTATGTACTCAGCGAAGCTCCATCTTACTATAAAGAGCTTACTGTAAACAAGGACGGAGCACTCAGCTTTGGAGCAGTGAAGACATCTTCTGCAACAACGTTAGATAATGCAAACGGTACATTATCTACTTCTACGAAATATGGTGATTATCAGCTTGATATCGAAGGACTTCCGAAAAATATCAATACGGTATACGGTGTCACAATCAGCACAAAAGAGGGTGACAGCTACGGATTACGTCATGTGGAGAATATCTGGAAAAAAACAGAACTCGCATGGAGTACGGGATTTGTAACAGAGTCACATGGCTGCCAGCTTTCTTATGCAGACTATGTATCCATGATGGGACAGACTATCAATAATGTTACTTATTACACAGATGCCGGTGTATATAACATCCCAATGAACCAGTATGTTCCGGTAAAATTTGCAAATACAGTAGCAGTTGAGAATGCTTCTGCTGATGCAGGAAAGACAACAGTAGCTATTACAGGATTGCCATCTGATTATGATGCGGTATACAGTGTGGACGGATTGAATAATGTTTCTGTAAAAGATGGTGTATTAAGCTTTGATAAGAGTGCTACAGTTGGACAGTATACTTTGAAAATTACAGATAAGAGTGGTAAATACGCAGATCTTTCTGCAACATTTGAACTGACAACAGACAAAGCAGTAGCAGCCTATGACAATGCAAGTGACAGTCTTGTTGCTGCAAAAGATGCAGCAGCAGATGATCTGAGTGCTTACATTAAAAATATTAAAAGTGTCAATGTAAATGGCAAAGATTATGCTGCATCCGGAAAAAAATCTGTTACGATCATCAACAAAGACGGCTCTTTAAATGAGTCAGCAACTCCGTTTAAAGATGCAAAGCCGGGAGATGAGTTTACTGTTTCTGTAAAAGCAACCGGATATGCAAATGATTTCACATTTACTTATGTAGTTCCGGAATACACTTATGTATATGCATCTCTTTCTTATGCTGAGTATTATGCAGCAGAGAAGGTTCAGAATGCAGGATCTACATTATCTTCTGATACAATGGATACAAACGGTGAGTATGATAAAGGCGCATTTGACGTTGTTACCCGTGCGACAGCAAACCACGGTCTCCACAGAGGAAGTTTCCAGCAGGATGTCGTGATCTATGACACAGATGGAAATGAGTATGAGCCAGTTTCCTGGACAGATGCAAATACCGCAATTTTAAAAGATGGAAAGACACTTGTAAAAGCATCTGACAGAAAAACAGGTATTACTACATTAACAGTAGATGGAAAAAATGCTACATACGATCATTATGTGATCAAAGGAATCAAATATGTTCCGGTAAAAGTAAAAACAAAAAATCTGGAAGCGTTCAAAAAAGCTTACAGTGTAGTAGAAAATGGTGAAAAACTGTCTGGCGGATATTCTGAGAATAATCTGAAGAGTTATGAAGCAGTTGCAGCTGTAGATGCCAATACAAATGGCCTGAAAACTGTTTCCATGAGTGCAGACGGAAGCTTCAGTTTTGGAGTAGCAGCAATTGGCACAACATCCGGATTGAAAGATACGGAATTAAAGACAGCAGACACAGCTAAAATGGGTGTAGAAGTTGTAAGCAGCAGCAAATTTGGTGATTTTCTCCGTGTGGATCTGACTGAGAACTATGGTGATCTCGGAGCAGCAATGCAGTCTGTAGAGTGGACATATTATGGCAATGGCGATAAAGCTATTGCAACATATGGAACAAAATTTGCAGCGGATAACTGGATGCATAAAATGATGGGAATTCAGCTCGGACTGACAGATTCCTTAAGATGCCAGCTTCCGGAAGGAACTGACGGAACAGGAAAATGGGTAGTGACCATTCATGCACTTGGTTATGCAGATACAAATGTAGAAGTAAATGTGACTGCAGATGATATTCATACTGCAACACCGGTAAGTGACACAAGCAAACTGGAAGCAGCAATCAAAGCAGCAGAAGCTTTGAATAAAGACGATTACACAGAAAAAACCTGGAGTGGTCTGGAGGCAGAACTGAAAGAAGCACAGGACGATCTTGCAAATGCTGCAAAAGGCAAAACAAGTCAGGAAAGCGTAGATGAGTCTACAGCACATTTAAATGCAGCTATTGCAGCTCTTGAAAAAGCAAACAAATTTACAGGTCTTGCAAACTCCAAAGCAGCAGACGGAAACTGGTACTATTATGTAAATGGCGAGATCGCTACAAACGTAACAACAGTTGCTAAGAACGTAAACGGCTGGTGGTATGTAAAGAACGGCAAAGTTGATTTTAAAGCAAACACAGTAGCTAAAAATGAGAATGGCTGGTGGCTCATCCGTGGTGGTAAAGTAGACTTTTCCGCAAACACCGTAGCTAAGAACGAGAACGGCTGGTGGATTATCCGCAATGGTAAAGTAGATTTTTCCGCAAATACAGTAGCCAAGAACGAGAACGGCTGGTGGAAGATCACAAACGGCAAAGTAGATTTCTCCTACACAGGAGTAGCAAAAAATGCAAACGGCTGGTGGAGAATCGTAAACGGTAAAGTAGATTTCAACTGCAACAGCGTAGAGAAAAACGAGAACGGCTGGTGGTACATCCGCGGCGGTAAAGTAGATTTCTCCTATACGGGAGTAGCAAAAAACACAAACGGCTGGTGGAGAATTGAAAACGGTAAAGTTGATTTCAACTGCAACAGCGTAGAGAAAAATGCAAACGGCTGGTGGAGAATTGAAAACGGTAAAGTAAACTTCAATTTCAACGGTATTGCACAGAATAGCAACGGCTGGTGGTACATCAAAGGTGGTAAAGTAGATTTCTCTTACAACGGAACTGTTAAATCAAACGGTAAAACTTATAAAGTTGTAAATGGAAAAGTAAGAGTATAATAAGCGTCTTTACTTCCTAAGCAAATGAATTAAAAATCCGGTTTCGGGAATTTCCCGGAGCCGGATTTTTTGTGTAAATTAGTAAAAAGTTGCTTATAACACTTGACGTACAGTTTCCTGTACAATATAATATAAGTACAGAAAACTGTACGGAGGTGAAACATTATGTTAGCTGTTAATTATACAAATTTAAGGGATAACATGAAAAGTTACATGGATCAGATAACTGACGATTATGAAACAATGATTGTTACAAGAAAAAATAACAAAAATGTTGTGATGATGTCAGAGGAAGCATATAACAATCTGATGGAAAATGTTTATGTTATGGGAAATAAGGCTAATTATGACTGGGTGATGGAGTCTAAGGCTCAGCTGGAAGGAAAGAAATTTTCATCTCATGAGCTGTCTGAGGTAGAAGAGAATGAATAAAGTATTTACAGATAATGGATGGGCAGATTATGTTTACTGGCAGACCGAGGACAGAAAGACCTTGAAAAAAATTAATAATCTGATTAAAGATATTGATCGGAATGGAAATGAAGGAATTGGTAAGCCAGAACCATTGACAGGAACATTATCTGGATATTGGAGTAGAAGAATCAATGATAAGGATCGTCTGATTTATAAGATTGATGATACAACGATTTATATTTTGGCTTGCAGATATCATTATAGTGATAAGTAAATGCGTCAGCAGATTAAAAATCTGCTGACGTGACGACCGGGGATTTTTATGGATACTATTCCAATAAAGAAGCATTATTCGCGGCATTAGTGGAAGAACATGCGGCGGCTGTCATGGGCTGTTTTATGCAGGCACAGGATAATTTTGAACAGCTTTCAGGCGAGGAGCAGAATGAGCATCTTTCGGATGTAGCCGGTTCCTGTATGGAATGACTTCTGCAAGTGGTGAGTAATAACAAGTCTTTCTCAGTGGGAGTACAATCTC
>NZ_JRFU01000068.1 GCF_003122485.1 Eubacterium ramulus | reverse complement strand
GCTGACCAGAATCACGCACCAAGTCTCACGTGCGTTCGACTTGAATTATATTTTTCTATAAATTTAGCAGGATTAGAATGACGAAAAAATTATCTTATACGTTGTGTAATAAAAAGTAATATCAGGAAGAAGGAAAGTGCAAGATGTGGGGCTATCAAATTGTATTAGGAATATTGGGGCTATTATTTGGCATTGGTGTCGCAGCTGGTGTGTTTGCACTGGGAGCAAGTCTAGGCATGGTGCCACGTATAGCCGGAAAAACAAGTGTAGCCGCATATGTGCCGGCACTGGAAAACGCACTGATCTTTGGCGGAATCTTTGGATGTATTCTGGCAATTTTTCCGCAGCTTCCGTTTCAAGTCGGCTTATGGTTCCTTGTGGTTTATGGATTGGCATCTGGTGTATTTTTAGGCTGCCTGTCGGTGGCTCTGGCAGAAGTGCTAAATGTATTTCCTGTATTGTTTCGCAGAGTGAATTTGAAAAATGGACTTGGATTTTTGATTACGGCTTTTGCAGTAGGAAAGACAGTAGGCGGTCTGGTCTATTTTTTATGGATCGCATAAGAAAAACAAAAATTAGAATCTGAAGGGTGGTTAACATTTTGAATGATAATAAGAAAAAAACAAAATCAGATTACAAAAATACGCCGAGAGAAGAGCTGATCCGGGAAATTTCAAAAGCAGAAGATGCAAAAACTGAGGAAGAAAAAGAAGCGCGGAAAAATGCATACGATGCTTATGTCAGTCAGGTAACACCAACCTACAGTTTACCTTTGAATATGCTGAAAGCTTTTCTGGTTGGAGGTATTATTTGTTGCATTGGACAGGGAATCACGAATTTTTGCCTGAGTCGTGGCATGGATACACTGACCGCAGGAAAGTGGACGAGTCTGATTCTGGTACTGATCAGTGTGGTTCTTACAGGATTAAACATTTATCCGACCATTGCAAAATTCGGTGGCGCCGGTGCACTTGTGCCAATCACAGGTTTTGCGAATGGTGTGGCAGCGCCTGCTATTGAGTTTAAAAAAGAAGGTCAGGTGTTTGGTATCGGAAGCCAGATCTTTTCTATTGGCGGACCGGTTATTTTGTACGGTATTTTCACAAGCTGGCTGTTGGGACTGGTGTACTGGATCTGGAAAATTGTGCAGTAATATATATTTTTTTTTACACTGGATTTTCCCCTGAAAATATACTATCATGCTAGATGATGTATATACTAGATAATCAAAAAATAGTAATAGATAAAAGCGAGGGGACAAGTTGAATAACGATTTTTTTGGAACAGAGAAAATCTCAAAAATATTATTAAAAATGGCACCTCCGGTTATGCTGGCACAGCTGATTCAGGCGTTATATAACGTGGTGGACAGCTTTTTTGTTGGACGCTATTCAGAGAGTGGACTGACGGCACTCTCTATTATTTACCCGATTCAGCTTCTGATGATCGCATTAGCGGTGGGAACCGGTGTCGGCATCAACACAGAAATGGCGTACAACCTTGGAATCGGAAGAAAAAGAAGATCTGACGAGACGGCAGGTATCGGCACACCGCTTGCACTTTTGATGTGGGTGATTTTTGCGGTAGTCTGCTTCTTTCTGATGCCGGCATATGCGCGAATGAATACTTCTTCCGAGGAAGTCATTACAATGGTAGTGCTTTACGGAAGAATCGTTTGTGTACTCAGCATCGGACTGTTTCTGGAAAGTGTCTGGACGAAAGTGCATCAGGCAGAAGGAAATATGCGGACGCCGATGATCGCGCAGATTATTGGTGCAATTGTAAACATTGCGTTGGATCCACTTTTGATCTTCGGCTTATGCGGTCTGCCGAAAATGGGAATCGGTGGAGCTGCTACAGCGACGGTTGTGGGACAAATCGCGGCGGCATTGATTGTTATGAAAGGCGGTTTTCGTAAGATTCCAGCGCTTGTGGTATTCCCACACCAGATCAAGCGAATTTATAAACTTGGAATTCCAAATATTTTGATGCAGGCAGCGTACACTTTTTACATATTTGGCTTAAACCTGATTCTTGCAACATTCTCAGATCAGGCGGTAACAGTACTTGGTTTGTATTATAAATGGCAGGCATTTTTCTTTATCCCATTGGGTGCAATGCAGACTTGTATCGTGCCGGTGGTAAGTTATAACTATGCGGCGGGCAAATATGAGCGATGCAAAAAGACTTTGATGGTGGCAATCATATTCGGAATTGCGTTGATGATGATCGGCGTTGTTTTATTTGAAACTATTCCGGGACCGATGCTACATGTATTTTCACATGATCCGAAAGTTATCAGTATTGGTGAAGTAGCTTTCCGTTTTATTGGAATCAGTTTTATTCCACTGGTAAGTTCCCTGACGTTTCCTGTATTTTTCCAGGCGTTGGGACATGCGGTAAAAAGTTCGATTTTGACGATTATCAGAACGGTATTTTTGTTTATTCCGTTGGCGTACTTGTTTTCAAGATTTGGACTGAATTATTTCTGGCTCACCTTTCCGGTGACGGATTCTATCACAACGCTGGCAGGTTATCTTTTTTACCGCCAGTTTGTGAAAAAGACGATGCCAAAGACTATTATGGAATAGAAAAATGCGATTTTTAGAAGTGTGTTTTTTATGAAATATTATAGAAATCTATGAAAAGAGCATATAAGTTGAAACGGTTGCGTAAATAGATAAATACAGGCGATAAGATGATAGAATAAAAATATAGAAGTCCTTTTGGAAAAGAGATGAAAAAGTATATGAGTAAAAAACTGGGAATTATATCGGATACCCATAACAAACTTCGTCCGGAAGTATTGGAGATATTAAAAACCTGTGACTGTATTTTGCATGCAGGGGACGTGACAAAAGAAGAAATTCTTGATCAGATCCGTTTCCTTGGAAATCTGTACGTCGTGCGTGGCAATAACGATGGTGACTGGGCGAAAAATATTGCAAAAGTACTGAAATTTGAAATCAATGGCGTGAATTTTGTGATGGCACATGAGCGGCGGCATCTGATCGGACAGACGGAAGGTGCAGATGTGGCAGTATTTGGACATACCCACAAGTACTTTGAAGAACAGTCGGAAAATCTGCTCTGGCTGAATCCGGGAAGCTGTGGATATCCGCGGTTTGGCGGTGCTGTGACTATGGCAGTGATGCAGATGGAAGATGGTAAATATCACGTAGAGAAAATTGACTTTTCAGAGGCGAAGTGATAGGATTTATATTACAAATGTGAGTAGAAAAATATATCAGCAAAGAATGAAAATCCTTTGACTGATATATTTTTGACTGCAAGATTAAACTCAAGATTATGAAGAAAGAGGGAACATATTATGATAAATCCGGCAGCAGCTATGAAAGTAATGAAAGCAAAAAATCAGTTTGTAAGCAATCACCCGAAATTTGCGGCATTTTTCCGCAACGTATTAACCGGTGGCGTGCAGGAAGGCACGATTATTGAGATCACAGTGACCAGACCGGGTGAAGAACCGATGACAACAAATATGAAAGTTCAGCAGTCTGATATTGATCTGTTCCAGAACCTGAAAGATTTGAATGGCTGATTAGAATTGTGTGGATAGTCTGAAAGATTCAATTCAGAAGCAAATCCTGTTATAGCAGATGAGCGCATTTTTATATACAAATGTATGTGAAGGTAGAGTAGGAATGGAGACAGTGCAATGGAAATTCCGGAAATGTTAGATGAATTAAAGCAAAAGGCTCTGCACGATGAGAATTTACGGCAGGAGCTGCTTGCGACCAAAGAAGATCCACAACCGCTGACTGCTTTTTGCAGAAAATGTCAGGAGAATGGATATCCGATCTATGAGATGGAGCTGATTCTGGCAGGAGAAGAATTTTATGCCACGATGAAGCGGAGCACGAATGGCGGTGGAGAGAACTCACCGATGTTGGAGGGGGAAGATGATTTCTATGAACTGTTTTTTGCAGGATTATAGAAAAATCACGAAAGATAAAGGATGAAGCAAAATGTACACAATGGTTTTACTGGATGATGAAAAAATTGTTTTACAGGGTATTCAGAAAGTCTGCGAAAAGGAAGATTGCGGTTTTCTTGTAAAAGGTGCTTTTGTAGATCCGTTAAAAGCATTGGATGCACTTCCGGAGCTGAGACCGCATCTGATCATTACCGATGTGCGGATGCCGCAGATGGATGGACTGGAATTTGCAAAACGTGCAAAGGAAATTTTGCCGGAGAGTGAGATCGTTATTTTATCCGGATACCGGGATTTCACGTATGCACAGACGGCAATGAAGATTGGGGTGAGTGATTATCTGCTCAAACCGATCAAAAAGGCAGATTTTTCGGACATGCTGCACCGCATGTATGCACGTATTGAGGCAAAAAGTGGTCAGGCAGCTTATTATCAGGTGTTGGATGGCTATGCCCGTGGACTGGTTGGAAAAGAAGAAGTGGAAAATGTCGTATCATCTTCCGCAATGAAAGATGTCGGTCAGCGGCCGGGCATGGTGAATCCGGAGGGAGACCAATCAGCAACCAAAATCGTGCGGGATGCGCTGAATTATATTAAGAAGCATTATAATGAAAATATTTCTCTGACAGATGTAGCAGAGCATGTAAATGTGAATAAAAGTTATCTGTGTGACGTTTTTAAGAAGGAACAGAATGTTACGATCATTAACTATATGACCAATCTGCGGATTGAGAAAGCAAAGGAATTGCTGGTTCATACGGATATGAAGATGTATGAGATTTCCGTGGAAGTCGGTTACAATGATTATACGTATTTTTCGCAGATCTTTAAGCGGAACACAGGATCTACGTTATCAGAATTCCGCAAGAAATATGCCCGAAAATAATAAAAGAAGGAAGTCTATCGGAACCGATGTTGTCTGGTTCGATAGACTTCCGACTTCCTTTTTTGATTTATTTTTCTGTATCGTCGGCACGATCTTCCGTTTCCTGAGGTGCCGCTTTCTCTTTTTTTTGGATCGGCAGTCTGATGTCGCAGTAAGTTCTTCCACCACGGATAAAGTAAGACAGTCCATACTGTAAGCCACAGATCAACTGAATGCGGCGGTGAATATTTTGCACACCGTAGCTGTTTTCGTCAAAATCAAGCAATTCATGCTGACTAGCATCGAAATCCAGTAACTGTTCCATATGCTCCAGAGAAATGCGGGCACCATCGTTTCCAATTAAGATATGAAGTTCATATTTCTGGATCAGAACCTGCAGATTAATGGAAAATGGTTCATCCGGAGAGGTAATGCCGTGCTTGATCGCATTTTCCACCAGTGGCTGGAGCGTAAAACGCGGAACCAGAAAATCCCCGAAAGCATCTGGACAATTAATAGCGATATCCAGACAATCCTGATAGCGGAACTGTTGCAACAGCAGATAACTTCGAACATAATCAAGCTCCTGGGAAAGTGGGATAAACGAACTTTTGCTCTTGGTCAGACTCAGTCGGAACATATCGGAGAGCGCAGTAACCATTTCGCTGATCTCATCCTGATCGTTGGAAATTGCCATCCAGTTGATGGAGTCCAGCGTGTTATACAGAAAGTGCGGATTGATCTGACTTTGCAGCAGGGCAAGTTCAGCGTCTTTCTTTTCCAGATTTTTGACATAATTTTCGCGGATCAGGGTATTGATACGGGCAATCATCTGTTGATAGGAATCGTAGATCTGAATGATCTCAGCGGGCAGCCCTCTGGTATCCAGTGTTTTTTCTTCTGGTTGCGGTTTGCGTGGTGTATGCATGGAAAATGGTTCCGGTGTCATATTGCTGCGGTAATTATCCATGTTGTGTGCCAGATAAATGATCGGACTGGACAGTGAGGTGGATGTACGTGCTGCAAGGAAAAACAAGAGTACGATCATCATCAGTGCCAGCAGGATCGATTGCAGTAGGAAGATGGAGAGCGGTTCATCTACTTCATTAAAAGGTGTTGCCGTATAAATATACCATCCATTCTGAGTCACCGGCTTAATATTGATGACAAATTTCTGACCATTATGTGAAAGGATTGTTCCTGTTTCTGCTGGCTCCAGTTCATCCATTAAAAAAGAGTAATCATTGGAAACGGTGCTGCGCAGGATGGCTTTTCCGTCACTGTTTACAAGCCAGGTATTTGTTGTCTTGCCAAACTGGAAGCCATTTAACAGATCACAGAGATAGGAATCATCCAGATATACGACCATATAACCCAGTCTGGTGGAATAGTCTGTCGTGCTGTATACCGGTCTTGCCATCATAAGATGCTGTGGTTCTCCCTGATTGACTGCCGGTTGTGTATCCATTTCCGAAGCACCCGGAAAGTTGTCGCAGGCATCGTCATCAGAAGTGCTGGCATCATCTGTCACCGGGCGGTAATCCGGATTTACAAACCAGAGGAATGGTTCATTGCTCTCCCGCAGTGTGGCAAGCCAGCGGGAATGCAGGATCGTGTCATAATCAGAAATGCTGGTAAAAGCCTTCTCTGTGGAATACAGTGTCTGATTGTGTCCCGTTAAAACTACACAGTTGATATAGTCACGGTTTGCAATGAAACCATTCACATGGTAGGAAACGTCTGCATTTTGCGGAAACTGCTCACCGGAAGTACTGTCAGACAGGATCTGTTGAATCGCACTGTTAAAGATCATATCCTGCGACACGGTCTGGGTATTTTCCAGCAGGTTGGCAACATCACTTCGAATTTTTTCTGTGGCGGCTGCCTGTGAATTGATGACCGTCTGCTGGTAGTTTTGCGACAGCATCCAGAGAGAAATGCCGCAGATGATGCCGATCACCGGTGTGGCAATCCGGAAGATGGACAGCAGCAGCTTTGTCTGAAATCGCTGCGGACTGTGGTTGTGTTTTAACTTAAAATGTTTCTTATTCATGGAATTTTAACCCCTTAATCTCTGATAAAAAATAAACAATCGCTGAAAAATAATTTCATTATCGAAAATATAAATAAAATAAATATGAAAAGAAAATAAAATTTGTCTGTTTCATCCCATTTATTCTATCAGAAAACCGTACACAGGAAAAGAAAAAAAGTTTACAGGTAATTATTGATAAAAAATAAACAATTGTTTTGTGCACTATCACAAAACATATAAAATAGTTGTTTCAACACCTAAAAATAGTCAATAAAAAACGAAATTTCCTTTATATTTTTATGGGCACATTTTTGTATAATGAACGAGGTTTGAAAAAGTGCTTGTGAGTAATTACAAGGGCAAAGGGTTTTAAGTATTTATATTGGGAGGACAAGGAAAATGAACAAAAAATCCAACAAGGATTCAGTAGTCGCTTTCGGTGGCGCAGGCTGGTTCCACATCATCTACATGTTATTGATGTTCTGGTTCTATGTAGGTATGATCAATGATGGTAGTAACAACATTGCTGGAAACATTGCTGAGGCAATGGGAACAACAGCAGGTAACATTTCTAACTGTAATGCAATCGCAGGTGTTCTTGGTGTCATCATCTTCTTGATCGTTGGTGTTGTTAACCGTAAGATTGGCGCACGTATGATGTCAGGTATCAACTGTATCATCGCCGGTATCACTTACATGGGCGTTTTAAATGCTCCGAACACAGCAGTTTACACAATCATGATGGCTATCACATGTGGTACAATCATGTCCGCTGGTTACCTTTGCGGTGGTGTACTGGTTGCTAACTGGTTCCCGAAGAAAAAAGGTATTGTTATGGGATATACAACAATGGGACACAACCTTGCTACAGCAGCATTCGTTCCGTTGATCGTATTCTTAGTAGGTAAATTAGGCGTACATAAAGCAGGTCTTCCAATCTCTATCGCGGTTATCATTCTTGGTGTCGTTGGACTTATCTTCGTACGTAACACTCCGTTTGAGAGAAATATGTACCCGGATAACGTTTCCAAAGAAGTATACGAAGCAGAGTATGATACAGACGCAACAGACGATGGTGGCTGGACAACAGGTAAACTGTTAAAATGTGACCAGATCTGGATCGTAGCTATTGTAACTGGTGTATTCCAGATTTGTTCTGTAGGTACTATGTCTCAGATGGTAGGTCGTTCTACTTCCTTACTTGTATCTTTCGGTGCAAATGAGGCAACTGCAACTGTAACAGCTGTATCTATCATGTCTGTTTGTGCAGTAATCGGTGTTGTGGGATCTTTCTTAATCGGTGTGCTTGATCAGAAGATCGGTACAAAGAAAGCTATGATCTTCTTTGGTATCTGGTATGCATGTGCGTTATTATGTAACTTTACAAACACAAAAGCTGGTTTCTGGATTTCCATCATCATGATCGGTATCGGTATCGGTGGTTCCGCAAACTTTACAACATCTCTTCCGGCATCTGTATTCGGACGTCAGGGATATGACAAAGTTAACTCTGTACTGTTCCCAATCCAGGGTATCATTACAGCTATGACATTCGCTATCAACGGTTTCGTTATGAACATGACAGGCGGTAACGTACGTTACGCTTACATCATCGATGCTTGCCTTGCAGTCATCAACGTATTACTGATCGTATTCTTCGTAAAAGATCATAAATACAACAAAGATTGGCAGGCTGGAGAAGCTGCAAAAGCAAAATAATTTAATATAGGGTATTATATTGAAATGTTCAATCTGTGAAGCAGAAGTTTCGATAAAAAGTTAAGCAAAGGAGAAAGCGCCGTGTGGAAGTGATTCCATCGGCGTTTTTTCTTTCTGTGTATCGATATTTTTGTACTTGCATGAAATAGCTGCCTGTGGCATTATGAAAGATAGCATTGTTCCGCTTTGTTATGATTGAGACTTACATCAGATGGGAGATGACTCCCACCTCTATAGGTGGTGAGAAACAAGCTA
>NZ_JRFU01000067.1 GCF_003122485.1 Eubacterium ramulus | reverse complement strand
CCCTGTCTGGTAGAGGCATATGCGGTTACTTATTGCAATCAGAATCTGATGAAAGAGATTGGGCTTTCCATGCCGCAGACCTGGGATGAACTGCTGGAAATGGTGGAGAAGGTCAATGCTTATAATGAGGAACACGGAACTTCTTATGCAGCATTGGAACTTGGTGACAAAGATCTGTGGCTGGCAGAACTTTTGTACACGGTGATGGTCAACTGTGAGAATCCATACGCACAGGCTCGGCTTGCTGATGGAACGATAGATTTTTCAGATCCTGTGTTTGCAGATGCGGCGCAGAAGCTGATGCAGCTTGTGGATATGGGCGCTTTCCCGGAGAAGTTTCTGGAGACCGGAGAGGTGGAAGCGGTTCAGAATTTTGCCGAAGGACAGGCAGTGCTTTTCCCGCATCAGTCTACGATTGTATTCCATTTGATGGATGAAATGGGCAGTGATGCGATTTCTGTGGAGCAATTTCCGGGATATACACAGCGCAGTGATGACGATGGAAAATATATGGTAGATATTAATCATACGCTGACACCGGGACTTTCCATCAGTTCTGATTCGGAATATCAGGATGAGGCGGCAGAGCTTTGTCTGGAGTTCGCAAAGCGGGTAAATGAGCGGAATGTGGAGCAGTATGATTATCTGGATATGATTCAGCAGAGTGGTCTGACCGTACCGGAGGACAGTCCGCTGGCAGTGAAACAGTTCCATCAGATGATCGATGAATCCAGTGTGTATACACCATTATGGTATGCGGTCATGGATAAAGAAGATGGCGATAACTGGCGAAATCTGATTAAGAAGCTGTTTGGAAAAGCAATCACAGTGGATGAGTTTGTTCAGAGTGCGCCGCAGTATATGAATTTTACAAATTAGAAGCATGGGCAGAGTGTATATAAATGTAAAATTTACGTAAAAGAGGAAAGAAGGGGAGAATGGTCCCTGATCTGGCAAAAATATGCGTGAAATACAGAAATTGACAGCAAATCTTAACACAAACTTAAAGGATTTTTTTGAGGAAGTGTGCTATGATAGGTTGCGGGTATGAGAGCCCGGTTAATGCATATAGATAAAATGAGAGATTGAAGGACGTTGAAGATGAAGAAACTAAGGGAAATTTGGAATACAATATTTGATAACGAAAAGGATCGCAGACTGATGACTGCCGGTGTGATCGCACTGGTGGGAATCTGCCTGTTTATTCTGGCGATCAGTCCGGTGGTCGGAGGCAGTCCGATCATTACGCTGACCGGCGGAGATGAGATAGATGCGGAATGTGGTACTACATTTCAGGATCCGGGCGTGAAAGCGACGGTAAAAGATGAGGATATCAGCAATCTGATCGAGACAAGTGGCAGCGTCAATACGTCAAAGCTTGGTCAGTATGAGATTGAATACAAGGTAAAATACAAAAAGAGAAAAGTAACGAAAAGACGTGTTGTAAATGTGGTTGACCATACCGGTCCGGTCATTACCTTAAATGGAGATGCGAAAGTAGTGGTTCCAACATCCATTGACGAATACCAGGAGCCGGGAGCGACTGCTGTGGATGCCTGTGATGGAGACGTTTCTTCTGATATTAAAACCAAGATGGAGCAGGTCAACGATTATACATGGAAAGTGACCTATACGGTAAAAGACAGTCATGACAATGAATCTACTGCAGAGCGGGAGGTGTGTCTACAGGATACACAGGCACCGCAGATCACATTGAACGGGGATTCCGATATCACGATCAAGGAGCAGGAAAAATTTGAAGATCCTGGTGTGACCGCTGTGGATGACCGTGATGGTGATCTGACTGCGAATGTAACAAAAGACGGATATGTGGATATTTATCGTTCTGGAACATATACGATTACTTATACAGTGACCGATTCCAGTGGAAACACCGCACAGGCAACCAGAAATGTGACGGTGGAAAAGGTAGAGGTAAACACGGGAGATGCGATTTATTTGACTTTTGATGACGGACCAAGTTCTGATGTCACAGTCCGTATTCTGGATACGCTGAAAGCAAATGGAATCAAAGCAACATTCTTTATCTGTGATTATGATGAAGATAAGCTGCCGATCATTAAACGAATGATCGATGAAGGACATACGATCGGAATCCATGGATATTCCCATGATTATTCTCAGATTTATACATCTGTGGATGCATTTATGGAAAATATCAATAAGTTGAAAAATAAATTGAAAGAGGATACGGGATATGATGCATTTGTCATTCGTTTCCCGGGTGGAAGTTCAAATACTGTCAGCGAGAAATATTGCCAGGGCGTTATGACACAGCTGGCACAGCGTGTGACAGATGACGGACTGATGTATATGGACTGGAATGTTTCTTCCGGCGATGCAGAGGGCAATAACCGTCCGGTCAACCTGATTATAGGAAATGTAACAGGCGGATTTAAGCATGGACGGAATAATGTCGTACTTATGCATGATACTTCAGCAAAACAGACATCCGCAGATGCATTGCAGAGCATTATCACATATGGAAAAAATAATGGATATTCTTTCTATCCGATTTCAAAAGATACAATACCGGTACATCATGGAATCAATAACTGATGTTTTTTCAAAGAGTGAATGAGAAATCAGAATTGCCGGAGGGGAAATCAAAAAAGTAATGAAAAAATTATTGCGTTATTTAAAAGATTATAGAAAAGAGTCTGTGTTAGGACCGTTGTTTAAACTGCTGGAGGCAACACTGGAATTGTTTGTGCCTCTGGTAGTTGCGGCGATCATTGATACAGGTATCGGCAATCAGGATCGGAGCTACGTCGTAAAGATGTGCTTCGTTCTTGTTTTGCTTGGAATTATCGGACTGGCGTTTTCTATCACTGCCCAGTATTTTGCGGCAAAGGCGGCGGTTGGTTTTGTGACAAAGATACGTCACGTCCTGTTTGCGCATATTCAGAAGCTTTCTTATGCGGAGCTGGATACACAGGGAACATCGACACTGATCACCAGAATGACCAGTGATATGAATCAGGTGCAGAACGGAGTCAATCTGACGCTGCGCCTGTTGCTGCGTTCTCCGTTTGTAGTCATCGGTGCGATGATCATGGCATTTACCATTGATGTGAAGGCGGCATTGGTGTTTGCGGTGGGAATCCCGGCGCTGGCAGTGGTTGTATTTGGCATTATGCTTGCATGCATCCCACTTTACCGAAAGGTACAGAACCGCCTGGATAAAGTACTTGGACTGACCAGAGAAAATCTGATGGGTGTCCGTGTCCTTCGTGCATTCTGCAAGGAAAAGGAAGAAGAATCCGAATTTCAGAAACAGAATCAGGTGCTGACGGATACACAGAAGTTTGTAGGAAGAATTTCCGCATTGTTAAATCCGCTTACCTATGTCATTATCAATGTGGCAATTATCGCACTGATCTGGGTTGGCGCGATCCGTGTAGATATGGGTATCATTACACAGGGTGCAGTGGTTGCACTGTATAACTATATGTCTCAGATTCTGACAGAGCTGATCAAGCTGGCAAACCTGATCATTAATATTACAAAATCTGTGGCATGTGGAAACAGAATCCAGTCTGTGTTGGAGGTAGAACCTTCTATTACAGATGGCAATGCAGATGGTAAGACATCCGGAGCGATGGAAGAAAGAAAAGAATCTGCCAAGTTGGATGAAATGCAGGAAAAAAATTCTGATAATCAGAATGGTGCAGGAAATGCGTCAGAATACAGTGTTGTGTTTGAACATGCGGGAATCCGTTATCCGCAGGCAGCAGAAGAAGCAATCAGCGGCATTGATCTGAAGGTGAAAAAGGGACAGACTATCGGAATCATCGGAGGAACCGGTTCCGGTAAATCTTCTATGGTCAATCTGATTCCACGTTTTTATGATTGCAGTTCCGGTGCGGTTTACGTGGATGGAAAAGATGTCAAAGAATATGGTCTGGAGGATCTGCGTGAGCGGATTGGTGTTGTTCCACAGAAATCCGTATTGTTTGCAGGCACGATCCGTTCTAATATGCAGTGGGGCAAGCCGGACGCAACGGAAGAAGAAATATTTGAGGCCTTAGAGATCGCGCAGGCGAAAGAAGTTGTTTTAAAGAAAGAAGATGGTTTAGACACAGAAGTAGAGCAGGGAGGAAAGAATTTCTCCGGAGGTCAGAGACAGCGTCTGACTATTGCCCGTGCGCTGGTGAAAAAACCGGAAATCCTGATTTTGGACGACAGTTCTTCGGCACTTGATTTTGCGACAGATGCGGCACTTCGTATGGCGATTGGAGCGATGGAGGACAAGCCAACGTTATTTATTGTTTCACAGAGAACTTCGGCGATCCAGTATGCAGATCAGATTGTGGTATTGGATGATGGCAATGTGGTCGGACTTGGAACGCATGAGGAACTGATGGATTCCTGTGAAGTATATCGGGAGATTTATGAGTCTCAGTACAAAAAAAGTAAATAAGGTTTCGAGTGTAGAACTTATACAGATTGAACGCAGAATAAGCATTCCCCAGCTTCAAGTGCGTGGAGCACTAAGCGGTGGGGAAGGGGGGATGCTTATGTCAGTGGGAGTTAAAAGCTCCCACTGACAGGTCGCAAAGCGACTGCGTTCATGAGCAAGCAGCGAAAGCGGATTGCGAATGTCCGCTTTACTGGCTGTAAGGATGTTACAGAAAGCCACCTATTTACTTATAGACAGGAAGTAGCGTGAATTGCGAACAATAATAAAAAAGGAGGAATTACTTGTGAGTAAATCCGGATCACAGATGAAAACATTAAAAAAAGTGCTTCAATATATCGGAACTTACCGTTTCTGGATGCTGGCTTCTATCGTACTGGCAGCAGTGACTGTGGCACTGACCTTATATATTCCGATTCTGGTAGGACGTGCCATTGATTTTATCGTAGACTGGAAAAATGTCGATTTTGAAAATATTTTAAAGCTTTTAATTGAAATTGGAATTCTGGCAGCGGTGACTGCCGTTTTGCAGTGGTTGATGAATACGATCAATAACAAAGTAACGTATCAGGTAGTGCGTGATGTGCGAAATCAGGCATTTACACGGATTCAGAAACTGCCGTTAAAATATCTGGATGCACATTCTTATGGTGAGATCGTCAGCCGTGTTATTGCGGATGTAGATCAGTTTGCCGATGGACTTCTGATGGGATTTACCCAGTTGTTTACCGGTGTTGTTACGATTATCGGAACATTGATCTTTATGCTGACGATCCATCCGGGAATTACACTGGTGGTTGTCGGACTGACACCGATTTCCCTGTTTGTGGCAAGATTTATTGCAAAACGGACGTATGATATGTTCCGTCTGCAGTCGGAGACCAGAGCAGAACAGACGGCTCTGATCGATGAGATGGTAGGAAATCAGAAGATCGTACAGGCATTTTCCCATGAGGATGAAGCACTGGAGCAGTTTGACGAAATTAACGACCGGTTACAGAGCTGTTCTCTGCGTGCAACATTTTTCTCTTCTCTGACAAATCCGTGTACCAGATTCGTAAACAGTCTGGTGTATGCCGGCGTTGCATTGACGGGAGCTTTGAGTGTTATTTCAGGAGGCATGTCTGTCGGTGGACTTTCCTGCTTTTTAAGTTATGCAAACCAGTATACGAAGCCGTTTAATGAGATTTCAGGTGTTATTACTGAATTACAGAATGCGCTTGCCTGTGCGGCACGTATTTTTGAACTAATTGAAGAAGATGTGGAGATTCCGGATGATGCTGATGCAGTTATAGTGGATCAGGTGGAAGGAAAAGTAACACTGAAGGATGTTGATTTTTCTTATCTGCCGGAGCAGAAACTCATTGAGCATCTGAATCTGGATGTAAAACCGGGACAGACTATCGCAATCGTTGGTCCGACCGGATGTGGAAAAACGACGCTGATCAATCTGTTGATGCGGTTTTATGACGTCAATGCCGGAGCTGTCTGCGTGGAAGATCAGGATATCCGTCATGTGACCAGAGACAGTCTGAGACTGAATTATGGTATGGTATTGCAGGATACCTGGTTAAAAGCCGGTACAATTCGTGAAAATATCTGCATGGGAAAACCGGATGCGACAGAGGAAGAAATGATCGCAGCGGCAAAAGCCTGCCATGCGCATGGATTTATCAAACGTCTGTCCGACGGATACGATACCGTGATCGGAGAAGATGGCGGAAGTCTGTCTCAGGGACAGAAGCAGTTGATCTCCATTGCGCGTGTTATGCTCTGCCAGCCGCCGATGCTGATTCTGGATGAGGCGACATCTTCCATTGATACCAGAACGGAGATCAAAATTCAGGATGCATTTGCAAAATTGATGAAAGGGCGCACCAGTTTTATTGTGGCACATCGACTTTCTACGATTCAGAATGCGGATCGGATTCTGGTTATGAAAGATGGTACGATCATTGAGCAGGGAAATCATGAGGAATTGCTGGCACAGAAAGGGTTCTATTATAATTTGTATAATAGTCAATTTGCACATTAAAATTTAAGTTACGGTATAAAATTTAGGCGAGAAAAAAATCGTGAGATTTTTTATGTGATTGGGGGGAGTGTCCCCCCACTTCTTACTGTAATGCTTTTTCTGCGTATTCTGTGGTAACAACATCTTTGTAATCCGGGCGTTTTTCCAACTGTCCGGCGCTTTCCAGAATATCCAGTAACAGTTCGAAACTATCTTCGGAAAATACAAGGTCGGTTTTCCATGTATCCTGCTCCTGATATCGACGGATAATTGTGGTAATGGTGTCGGTATCTGTCTCAGAGAACTGTGGCTGAATGACGGAAGCAATTTCTTCCGGTGTATGCGTATTGACATATTCCATGCCTTTCTGTAATGCATCTGTAAATGCCTGGATCACATCTGGGTGTTTCTCCATATAACTTGTTTTTGCACTGAATGCGGTGTACGGTACGTAGCCGGAATCCACACCAAGGGATGCCACTACATAACCGGCATTTTCCTGTTCAAGTAAGGTTGCACCCGGTTCAAATTCTACCGTGTATTCACCCTGACCGCCGGTAAAAGCTGCTCCGGTAGAACCAAAATCAATGCTCTGGTCAATGTTTACTTCAGATGGGTCAATGCTATTCTGTTTTAGGATATATTCAAATACCATTTCCGGCATGCCACCGGCTCTGCCACCAAGCACATCTTTTCCAATCAGATCTGCCCATTCAAAATCGGTGATTTCTTCCCTGGCTACCAGAAAATTACCAGCTCTTTGTGTCAGCTGTGCAAAGTTTACTACTGGATCTTTGCTGCCTTCATTTGCTGTATAGACGGTAGTTTCCGGTCCCATAAAACCAATGTCTGCTTCACCGGAAAGCACAGCTGTCATAACTTTGTCGGCACCAAAGCCAGTCACCAGATCAAGATCAATACCCGCATCGTTAAAGTAACCTTGCTCTATTGCTACATACATTGGTGCATAAAAAATGGAATGTGCTACTTCGTTCAAGGTCACTTTCTGTGATGCAGGTGCTTCATCTTTTTTATCAGATGTATCAGTGTTTTCGGTATTTACAGAACTGGTGTCGGTTTCATCCGGAGTGGTGTTCTGACCGCAGCCTGCCAGCAGCATTGTTGCAGCCATAGCGGTGCAGGTGAATACGGCAATTCCTTTTTTAACAATTTTTTTCAAAATAACCTCCAAAATGTCGTTACATTCTTTTTTTTAGTGTATGTGTGAGAGGTGGTTTGGTTCCTCAGCACAAATCTACTTCATTTTTGTTGTAAGAAGAAAATGCAGGTGTTACAATAAACACATTCGCAACAAGTTTTTTTGCAGGAAGTGGAGGAGAGTATAAAAATGGGATTAAATAGTACACCAAGTGCCAATCGTGTACATATTGGCTTTTTTGGACGAAGAAATGCAGGCAAATCCAGTGTGGTAAACGCGGTAACGGGGCAGGAACTGGCAGTAGTATCAGATACAAAAGGAACGACTACCGATCCGGTTTATAAATCAATGGAGCTTCTGCCAATCGGACCTGTAATGATCATTGATACACCTGGCTTTGATGATGAAGGGGCATTGGGGGCGTTGCGTGTCAGAAAGACAAAACAAGTATTGAATAAAACAGATATTGCGGTGCTTGTGATAGATGCCACAGAGGGGAAAAAGCAGTGCGATGAAGAACTGATCCATATTTTTAAGGAAAAAGAGATTCCATATATTATTGTAAATAACAAAGCAGATTTACTGTCAGATAGTTTGGTAAAAAAATCAGAAGTCTGTCCAAAGAGAATAGAAGCAGATGAAACGAAAGAAAATGTATCTGATCAGGAAACATTAAAAACGGAAAAAGAAAACGCATCTGGGACATCGGATCAGACAGAGAAAAATGTATCTGATTCTGGGAAAGCAGAGAAAAATGCAGTTATTGTATCCGGGCAGAAATTGTATGTCAGTGCCCTCACCGGCTACGGCATCTATGAATTAAAAGAATGTATTGGAAAACTGACACCAAATGAAGACATGACTCTGAAAATCGTCGGAGATCTGCTGAATCCGGGAGATTTTGCAGTCCTTGTTGTTCCAATTGATTCCGCAGCACCGAAAGGACGTCTGATTCTGCCACAGCAGCAGACAATCCGTGATGTTCTGGAAGCAAATGCAGTAGCAATCGTGGTGAAAGAGACAGAATTAAAACAGACATTAGAGCAGCTTGGCAAACAACCGGCAATGGTAATCACGGACAGTCAGGCATTTGAGCAGGTATCCGCAGAAGTGCCACAGGAGATTCCGCTGACTTCTTTTTCTATATTAATGGCACGTTATAAAGGATATCTTGATACAGCGGTGAAAGGCGTGGGAGCTATTGAAAATCTGAAAGATGGAGATAAAATCCTGATTTCTGAAGGATGTACGCATCATCGCCAGTGTGACGACATCGGAACCGTGAAGATTCCGCGCTGGTTAAAGCAGCACACCGGAAAAGAGCTCATCATTGAGACAAGTTCCGGAACGGAATTCCCGGAGGATCTGACACCGTATGCGCTGGTGATCCATTGTGGTGGATGTATGCTCAACGAGCGTGAAGTGAAATACCGCATGAAGTGTGCGGTGGATCAGAATGTACCGTTTACGAATTATGGAATTGCGATCGCACAGATGAAAGGAATCTTGAAACGAAGCATAGAACTTTTCCCATATCTGACAGAAAAATAGGTATCGTATTAGTAACATGTTAGTAACAGATTTTTCAAGAAATGGCTTAGATACAGGGATTGCAAAAAGTTAAAAATTAAGGGTATCTTAATAGTATTAAAAAATACGGCATGATAAAATGGTTACAGAAAGGAAATCTGTAGCCATTTTTTTGTCTGCTTGAGTGAGTTTTCGTTTCCATTGCACGGTGCAGTCGGCAGTGGAAAGGATAATTATGAGACGATACGGATTTGCTGAATATAGGAGGAGCGCGATATGAGCAAAAAGAAAAAAATCATTTTGGCAGTTGTCATCGTTGCAGCTGTCGCAGCAGTAGCCGTTGGTTTTTTCCTGAAAGACCGGCTTGGAAACAGTAAGAGTGGTGGAGATGCAGCTTATGTTGAGTCGGTACAGTCCATGACAGGTGCAGTCAACGCCGGAAGCCAGAATCGGTATATGGGTGTGGTGGAATCACAGGATACCTGGAATATCACACTGAGTTCGGATCAGACCGTAAAACAGATTTTTGTAGCAGTCGGAGATGAAGTGCAGGAAGGAACCCCATTATTTGAGTACAAGACTGATGATCTGAGCCTGCAGATTGCACAGGCAAAACTGGAACTTGAAAGTATCGGAAATCAGATCACCGATTACAACAATCAGATCAAGACACTTACCGCAGAGAAAAATGCAGCATCCAAGGATGAACAGTTTAATTATACGGTACAGATCCAGAGCCTGCAGACATCCATCAAGCAGTCTGAATATGAGCAGCAGAGTAAAAAGTTAGAGATTCAGAAAATGGAAGATACCATGTCACAGTCTACCGTAACCAGCAAGATCAACGGTGTGGTAAAATCCATCAATGAAAATGGCGCTTCTGACCAGTATGGCAATACACAGCCGTTTATGTCAATTTTGACAACTGGTGATTATCGTGTAAAAGGTACCGTGAATGAGACAAATGTTCACAATCTGTCCGAAGGTCAAGCAGTGATTCTTCGTTCCAGAGTAGATGATACAAAAACATGGAGTGGAACGATTGAAAAAATTGATACAGAAAATAAGGAGTCAGATAACAATAATGGGGTCATGTCTTCTACTGGATCGAATTCTGATAATCAGTCTACCAAATATCCGTTTTATGTAAAACTGGATTCTGCAGATGGACTGATGTTAGGTCAGCATCTGTATGTGGAGCTGGATGAGGGACAGACAGAGACAAAGGATGGTATCTGGATTTACAGCGGCTATATTGTACAGGATGAAGATACCCCGTATGTATGGGCAGATAATGGAAAAGGCAAACTGGAGAAACGTACGGTAGAACTTGGTGAATATGACGAAGGTATGGATATGTATGAGATCAAATCCGGTTTGGCACTGGATGATATGATTGCATGGCCGGTATCCGGATTCCGTGAGGGATTAAAGACAACTACAAATGTAGATGAAGGAATGGTGGAAGAATACCCGGATGATGGAGACCTTTCCAGTGATACGGATGAAGGTTATCAGCAGGATTTGTCCGATGAAACCCCGGAAGACAGTAGTATGACAGATTCCTATAATATGGATGAAAATATTGACACAGGTATGGTAGATGAAAATGATATGAAACCGGTGGTAGACGGGACGGAAGATGGAGATTCAGGTGCTGACACAGGAAGTACAGACACTCCGGCAGCAGAATAGGGGGTGGATCTATGCTTTTAAATCTCAGTCATATTTATAAGGATTATCAGCAGGAGAAGCTGGTAGTTCCGGTATTAAAAGACGTCAGCCTTTCCGTGGAAGAAGGCGAATATGTGGCAATCATGGGACCATCCGGTTCCGGAAAAACCACATTGATGAATATTATCGGGTGTCTGGATCTGCCAACCAGCGGAAGTTATGAACTCTCCGGACAGGATGTGCTGGCTTGCAAAGACAGGGAGCTGGCAGATGTGAGACTGAACAGTATCGGATTCGTATTTCAGAGTTTTCATCTGCTGCCCCGGGAGAGTGCACTTGAAAATGTGGCACTTCCATTGATCTATGCAGGTGTGAAAAAAGCAGACCGGGAAAAACGTGCAGCAGCGGCACTGGAGCGTGTGGGACTGGCAGATCGTGTGGATTTCAAACCGACACAGCTTTCCGGTGGACAAAAACAGCGTGTGGCAATTGCCCGTGCAATGGTAAATAATCCGAAGATTCTGCTGGCAGATGAACCGACGGGTGCGTTGGATTCTAAATCCGGAAAGCAGATCATGGAACTGTTTGACCGGTTGAATGAAGAAGGTGTAACAATTGTTATGATCACGCATGATGCCAAGATTGCGTCTTATGCAAAACGTGTGATCCGTATTATTGATGGTGAGATAGAGGAGGCGGCAGAATGAAAAATAAAAAGGTCATGAAACGTGTTCTTGTGATCGCCATTGTTGCCGCTGTGGCAGCCGGAGGAATCGGCGGAGGCATTTATGTACAGCGTTCTAAAATGACGGCAGAAGTGCAGTCGGTAGCAGATCTGAACAATAGTTACTGGGGAGATGAAGTCAACAGTTCTGGTCTGGTGACAAATGATTATTCCCAGACCGTTGAGGTCTCAAAAGATGATGGGATCAAAGAAGTTTATGTAGAAGAAGGGCAGCAGGTTCAGAAAGGTGACAAACTGTTGGCACTGGATACGACAGTTGCAACCCTGAATCTGCAGGGCAAAGAGCTGGAAGTGGAAAATCTGAAAAATCAGATCACACTTGCACAGAATGAATTAAAGAAGTTGAAAAATACAAAACCGTATGTGGAACCGTCAGAACCTGTGACACCGAAGCCTTCGACACCGGATGTTCCGGAAATGAGCGGGGATGCCTACAATTATATTTTGTGGACAGCGGTGCCTTACAATCAGAATGAAGCAGACGGAAGTGCAGAGAATCCATATCGTTATCTGTGTACGGAAGATGCTTATGTGACAGGCAGTTTTTTCAGTCAGTTATCGGAAGCCGGACTTCATGTGGTATTTGAAATCCATGAAAATAACAGTGTATCCGGAGAACTTTTGTCAGAATGGGAAGTGGATGGTTCTCAGATCGTGGTGCCGGATGCAGATACCCGCTGGTCTGTGGCAGATCGTACACAGCTGACGGAGGATACGGATGTGTCAGACACAGATACTGTGGATGATACCGGAGCGGATGCCATTGATCAGGGTGGTTATACCCAGAGTGAACTGAATGGTATGATTTCAGAACAGGAAAAGAAGATTAAAGATCTGGATCTGGATAAGCGAAAAGCAGAGCTGGACGTAGAAAAACTGAAAGCACAGAGCAGCGATGGCATTATCTATGCAAATGTAACCGGAACTGTAAAAAATCTACAGGATAAAGATAATCTTCCAACCGATGGAACACCGTTTATGGAAATCGCAGGTTCTGAAGGACTGTACGTGACCGGTGGAATCAGTGAACTTCTGCTGGATAAAGTAAAACCGGGGCAGACCGTCAGCGTTTCTTCCTGGGAGAGCGGAACAAGCTGTGAGGCAGAAATTACAGAAATCAAAAATTATCCGTCTACAGATGTATCTTCTTACGGGGGCGGCAACAATAACGTGTCTTACTATCCATTTGTTGCGTATATTGAGGATTCCACAGGACTTCGAAATGGAGAGTATGTGGATCTTAACATGACGGTATCCGATGAGGAAGATGGTGCGTCAATTTATATTTTCAAAGGCTATGTGCGTTCTGAAAATGGAAAGTCTTATGTATTAAAGGCCGATGAAAATGACCGTTTGGTAAAACAGTATGTAAAAACAGGAAAAATCATTTACGGTGATACCATTGAAATTAAATCCGGACTGACAGAGGATGACCGCATTGCATTTCCATATGGAAAGACTGCAAAAGAAGGTATTCGCGTAGTGGATTCAGATGGGGCAGAGTATTAAGGGGAGGTGCGTGAAATGTTAGAAAATATTAGACTGTCCTTTCAGGGCATTTGGTCACATAAAATGCGTTCCTTTCTGACGATGCTTGGTATTATTATCGGTATTGGTGCGATTATTGCGATTGTTTCCACAATTCAGGGAACAAATGAGCAGATCAAGCAGAATTTGGTGGGAGCCGGAAATAACACAGTTACCGTTCAGCTTTATCAGGATGAATGGACGTATGAGATGGATTACAATGGAATCCCGGACGGCGTTCCTGTGATCAGTGATGATACAATGCAGCAGATTCTGGCAGCAGATGGCGTGGAGGACGCTTCCCGTTATACCAGCCGTCAGGGTTACGATACCGTATGCTATGGAAATACCTCTCTTTCCGGCGGTTATGTCATGGGAATCGACCAGAACTATCTGGATACCTGCAGTTATGCGGTAAAAGAAGGTCGTGGATTTGACGGCAACGACTATGCAAAATACAGAAAAGTAGCAATTTTGGATCAGGATTGTGCCTCCTCTCTGTTTCAGGGAGAAGATGCTATTGGAAAAACCATCGAAATATCCGGGGAGCCGTACATCGTTATCGGAATTGCAGACAAAAAAGATGGCTTTGAACCGGTGATTAACTCTATGGATGATTACTATACTTATATGCAGGACAGCAGCGGCAGAGTGTTTATTCCGTCTACAACCTGGCCGATCGTATTTCAGTATGATGAACCGCAGAGCGTCGTTTTGCGGGCAACGAATACAGATTCCATGTCATCAGCAGGTCAGGCAGTAGCTGATATTCTGAATGCAAACCTCGCAGTTCCTGACACTACTATTCAGTACAAAGGACAGGATCTGTTGAAACAGGCACAGGATATTCAGGAACTGAGCCAGTCCACAAACCGGATGCTGATCTGGATCGCAGGAATTTCTCTGTTAGTTGGTGGTATTGGTGTTATGAATATCATGCTGGTATCCGTGACAGAGCGTACGCAGGAAATCGGTCTGAAAAAAGCAATCGGAGCAAAGAAAGGTCATATTCTTGGACAGTTTCTGACGGAGGCAGCCGTACTGACCAGTCTTGGCGGTATTATCGGTGTGGTTGCGGGTATCATATTGGCGGAGGTCATTTCAAAAGTCAGTGAGATGCCGGTAGTGATCAGTGTGCCGGCGGCGATCATTGCGGTAGCATTCTCCATGGGAATTGGAATTATTTTCGGATTATTGCCATCTTATAAGGCAGCAAATCTGAAACCAATCGATGCTTTGCGCCGCGAATAAATCTTGCTTGTGTGATAAAGAACAAAATGATACAAAACTCCAATGCAGGCACGAATGATTTTCTATCTGCGCTGCGCCGCTTATCTCCGACCGCTTCCGCGAACTCGGCTGCAGAGACAGCAGCCTCAAACACGCTCACGCGGTCGGGCTATGCTCGCTTCGATAACGAAAATCAATCTACCGCCTTGCATTGGAGTTTTTGTATCATTTTTGTTCCATTTACACGACGGCGCTGCGTGCCGCATGTGCAGTTACTGTATAAAAAACATTGTGTTGCACATGCAGAGTAAAGCGGACATAAGCATTCCTCTTACCCACCGTTTATGCTCTACGCACTTGAAACGGGGGAATGCTTATTCTGCGTTTAAAATGTATAAATAGCGAAATCGAAGCATCCTTTCAGAATCAGTGATTGAGTGAACGACTGATTTTCACAAGGTTTTGCGCGAACGGGAAACGACCAGCTTTTATCGGAGTTGAGAGTGAGCGCGATGAAACCGAAGTGAAATGAAGGTAGTGAGCGTCTAGCGATTCTGAAAGGATGCTTCGATTTCGCTTTATACCCCCAAATTTTCGTCAAGAACACGATGAACAAGGCTTGAATATTGCTGTGAATCAGTGTATACTTTTGAAAGAATAAAATTTCCTCAGGAGGAAGCTATGATTGACATTAAGTTTTTAAGAGAAAACCCGGATATTGTAAAACAGAATATCAAAAATAAATTTCAGGATCACAAACTTGGTCTGGTTGACGAAGTAATCGAATTAGATGCATCATCCAGAGCCGTTCAGCAGGAAGCTGACGATCTGCGTGCCAACAGAAACCGTGTCTCCAAACAGATTGGTGCACTGATGGGGCAGGGCAAAAAAGAAGAAGCTATGGCATTAAAAGAGCAGGTTGCCAAAGATGCAGAGCGTCTGACAGAGCTTGAGGCACAGGAAGGCGAGCTTCAGGAGAAGATCAAAAAGATCATGATGACCATTCCGAACATCATTGATCCGTCTGTCCCGATTGGAAAAGATGATAGCGAGAACGTAGAAGTTGAGCGTTTTGGTGAGCCGGTTGTTCCGGATTTCGAGATCCCATATCATACAGAAATCATGGAAAAATTTGATGGTATCGACCTTGACAGTGCAAGAAAAGTAGCCGGAAACGGTTTTTATTATCTGAAAGGTGACATTGCCCGTCTGCACTCCGCAGTTCTGGCTTATGCCCGTGACTTTATGATCGACCGCGGTTTCACATACTGCATCCCGCCATACATGATCAGAAGCAACGTTGTTACCGGCGTTATGAGTTTTGACGAGATGGATGCCATGATGTACAAGATCGAAGGCGAAGACCTGTATCTGATCGGTACTTCCGAGCATTCCATGATCGGAAGCTTTATCGATACTATGATCGATGAGGATCAGCTGCCGAAGACTCTGACCAGCTATTCTCCGTGCTTCCGTAAAGAGAAAGGTGCTCATGGTATCGAGGAGAGAGGTGTATACCGTATCCACCAGTTTGAAAAACAGGAAATGATCGTTGTCTGCAAACCGGAAGATTCTATGATGTGGTATGAGAAATTATGGCAGAACACCGTAGACCTGTTCCGCAGCCTTGATATCCCGGTTCGTACCTTAGAGTGCTGTTCCGGTGACCTTGCTGACCTGAAAGTAAAATCCGTTGATGTAGAGGCATGGTCTCCACGTCAGAAGAAATATTTTGAGGTAGGAAGCTGCTCTAACCTTGGTGACGCTCAGGCAAGACGTCTGAAGATCCGTGTCAAAGGAAAAGATGGCAAGAAATATCTGGCTCATACATTAAATAATACCGTAGTTGCTCCGCCAAGAATGTTGATCGCATTCTTAGAGAACAACTTAAATGCAGACGGAACTGTAAATATTCCGAAAGCATTACAGCCATACATGGGTGGAAAAACAATAATTGAGTAATTAAGTGACGGCAAGACCTGGCAATAAAGTCGGGTCTTGCCGTTGTTGATTATAAAAGAAAATGCATACTGTTTTAAAGCGTATGATAAGAAAGAGATTTAGTAGAAGATTTCCATTTGGATACTTTTGAATAAGAGTAAAGTTATAGTGTGGAAGTCAGTATGAAATAATCATGTCTGATTAATATGATTAGAAAGTATTATGAATGTATCTGAAAAGTTAGTATTGAAATGCAGGAAAAACTGTGATAGAATACCTACAATTTGTATATATGGCAGAAAAATGAATATTATGCATGAATGATGTATAAACATACAAGAAAAGAGAAAATTCCCTCTTTTTTTTTGCAACAAGCCAGGAAATACATGTTAAAATGTTGTATATTAAAAGTGTATATTGTAAAAAAGAGAAAGGACGGGCGAATAAATGAAAGCATTTCTGATTCTGGAAGACGGTACAGTATTTACCGGAACAAGCATTGGTTCGACAAAGAGCGTGATCAGTGAGATCGTCTTCAATACTTCCATGACTGGTTATCTGGAGGTTTTGACAGACCCATCCTATGCGGGACAGGCAGTCGTAATGACTTATCCGCTGATTGGAAATTATGGAATTACACCGGACATGGAGTCCAAACAGCCATGGCCGGACGGATACATCGTAAGAGAGTTATCCAGAATTCCGAGCAACTTCCGCTGCCAGGGAACCATTCAGGATTTCCTGAAAGAGCATGACATCCCTGGAATCGCAGGAATTGATACGCGAGCACTGACAAAGATCCTGCGTGAAAAAGGAACCATGAACGGCATGATCACCACTGATGAAAATTACAAACTTGATGAAATTCTGCCTCAGCTTCATGTATACAATACAGGAAACGTGGTAGACAAGGTGACCTGCAGTGAGAAAGAAGTGCTGAAAGCAGACGGCTATAAAGTAGCACTGCTGGACTTCGGTGCAAAGAACAACATTGCACAGTCCCTGCACAAACGTGGCTGCGAAGTTACGATCTACCCGGCACACACAACAGCCGAGGAAATCCTTGCTTCCAACCCGGACGGAATCATGCTTTCTAACGGCCCTGGAGACCCGAAAGCCTGCACAGATATCATCAAAGAAGTGAAAAAACTTTACGATTCTGAAGTACCGATTTTTGCGATCTGCTTAGGACATCAGTTGATGGCATTAGCTACCGGCGCAGATACCTACAAATTGAAATATGGACACAGAGGCGGCAATCATCCGGTAAAAGATCTGGAAACAGGTCGTGTATACATTTCATCCCAGAACCATGGATACGCGGTTGATGCAGAAAGTCTTGACCCGGCAGTTGCAGTTCCTGCATTTACAAATGTAAACGACGGAACCAACGAGGGACTCAAGTATACAGGAAAGAATATTTTTACCGTACAGTTCCATCCGGAAGCATGCCCTGGACCACAGGATTCCGGATACCTGTTTGACAAGTTTATTGAAATGATGGGAGGACAGAAATAATGCCAAAGAGATCAGATATCAAAAAAGTATTAGTAATCGGTTCCGGTCCGATTATTATCGGACAGGCAGCTGAGTTTGATTATGCGGGTACACAGGCATGCCGTTCCCTGAAAGAGGAAGGCATTGAAGTTTGTCTGGTAAACTCCAACCCGGCAACCATCATGACAGATAAACAGATCGCAGATCAGGTATACATTGAGCCGCTGACTGTCGATGTGTTAAAACAGATTATTTTAAAAGAAAAACCGGACAGCGTACTTCCGACTCTGGGTGGACAGGCAGGTTTGAACCTTGGTATGGAGCTGGCAGAATCCGGATTTTTAGAGGAAAACGGTGTAAAACTGATCGGTACCACAGCTGAGACAATTTTCCGTGCGGAGGATCGTCAGGCTTTCAAAGATACTATGGAAAAAATCGGTGAGCCGTGTGCGGCTTCCCTGGTTGTAAATACAGTGGAAGATGGTATCAAATTTACAAATACCATCGGTTACCCGGTTGTACTGCGTCCGGCCTTTACCTTAGGCGGAAGCGGCGGCGGTATCGCCCACAACGAAGAAGAGCTGGTTGAGATCCTGACCAACGGTCTGCGTCTGAGCCGTGTCGGAGAAGTTCTGGTTGAACGCTGCATCGCCGGATGGAAAGAGATTGAGTACGAAGTAATGCGTGATGCTAACGGAAACTGCATCACAGTATGTAATATGGAGAATATCGACCCGGTTGGTGTTCATACCGGTGACTCCATCGTAGTAGCACCGTCCCAGACACTGGGCGACAAAGAGTACCAGATGCTGCGTACATCTGCGTTAAATATCATCAGCGAGCTGAATATCACTGGTGGTTGTAACGTACAGTATGCGTTAAATCCGGATTCCTTTGAGTACTGCGTTATCGAGGTAAACCCGCGAGTAAGCCGTTCTTCTGCACTGGCTTCCAAAGCAACCGGATATCCGATCGCAAAAGTTGCTGCAAAGATCGCACTTGGTTACACACTGGATGAGATCAAAAATGCCATTACAGGAAAAACTTACGCAAGTTTCGAGCCGATGCTGGATTACTGTGTTGTAAAAATCCCGCGTCTGCCGTTTGATAAATTTATCACTGCAAAACGTACTCTGACCACACAGATGAAAGCAACTGGTGAGGTTATGAGTATCTGCACAAACTTCGAGGGCGCGCTGATGAAAGCCATCCGTTCCCTGGAGCAGCATGTAGACAGCCTTGTTACAGATGAGTATGTATCACTTTCCTATGATAAACTGATCGAGCGTCTGAAAGTGGTAGATGACAGAAGAATCTGGGTCATCGCTGAGGCATGCCGTCGTGGAGTTTCTTATGATACGATCCATGACATCACAAAGATCGACAAATGGTTTATTGATAAAATCGCAATTTTGGTTGAGATGGAAGGTCGTCTGCGCAGCGAGGCACTGACTGTTGATCTGCTCCGCGAAGCAAAACGTATCGAGTTCCCGGATAAAGTCATCGCTCAGTTAACCGGAAAAGATGAAGAATACATCAAAAACATGCGTTACGAAAACGGCATCACAGCTTCCTTCAAGATGGTTGATACCTGTGCCGCAGAGTTTGAGGCAACAACACCATATTACTATTCCTGCTTTGATGGTGAAAATGAAGCAGACGGAACAGCAAAGAAGAAAAAAGTTCTGGTACTTGGTTCCGGTCCGATCCGTATCGGACAGGGTATCGAGTTCGACTTCTGCTCCGTACATTGTACATGGTCCTTCGCAAAAGCCGGATATGAGACAATCATTATCAACAACAACCCAGAGACAGTTTCCACTGACTTTGATATTGCTGACAAACTGTATTTCGAGCCGCTGACACCGGAAGATGTAGAGAACGTCGTAAACATCGAAAAACCGGATGGAGCAGTTGTACAGTTCGGTGGACAGACAGCCATCAAACTGACAGAGAGCCTGATGAAGATGGGCGTGCCGATCCTTGGTACAAAAGCAGAAGACGTTGATGCAGCTGAGGACCGTGAGCTCTTTGATGAGATTCTGGAGCAGACAGGTATTCCGAGAGCAGCAGGTGATACCGTATACACCGCTCAGGAAGCAAAAGCAGCAGCAAATCGCATCGGTTATCCGGTACTGGTTCGTCCGTCCTATGTACTTGGCGGACAGGGCATGCACATTGCATTCAATGATGATGAGATCGTAGAATTTATCGATACCATCAACCAGATCGCACAGGATCACCCGATTCTGATCGATAAATACCTGATGGGTAAAGAGATTGAGGTTGATGCGGTATGCGACGGCACAGATATCCTGATCCCGGGTATCATGGAGCATATCGAGCGTACTGGTGTACATTCAGGAGACAGTATTTCCGTATATCCGGCACCGACCATCAGCGATCATGTAAAAGAGACCATCGTAGAGTATACAAAACGTCTGGCAAGAGCACTTCATGTCGTAGGACTGATCAACATTCAGTTCATCGCCATGAACGAGGAAGTATATGTCATCGAAGTGAACCCGCGTTCTTCCAGAACCGTACCATATATCAGTAAAGTAACAGGTATCCCGATCGTAGATCTGGCAACAAAAGTAATCCTTGGTGAGACCATCAAAGGCATGGGTTATGAGCCGGGACTGGCACCGGAGGCAGATTACATTGCCATCAAGATGCCAGTATTCTCCTTCGAGAAACTGCGTGGAGCTGAGATCAGCCTTGGACCGGAAATGAAATCCACCGGTGAGTGCCTTGGTATCGCAAAGAACTTCAACGAAGCATTGTACAAAGCATTTATCGGCGCTGGCATTCAGCTTCCGAAGTACAAACAGATGATCATGACAGTCAAGGATGCGGACAAATCGGAGGCAGTCGGTGTTGCAAAACGTTTCGAAGCACTTGGTTACACTATTTATGCTACAAGAAGTACTGCAAAATATCTGCAGGATCATGGTGTAAATGCACGTCGTGTTAATAAGATTTCTCAGGAATCACCAAACGTTATGGATCTGATCCTTGGTCACAAGATCGATCTTGTTATCGATACACCGACACAGGGACGTGATAAATCCAGAGACGGATTCCTCATTCGTCGAAATGCCATTGAGACAGGTGTTCACTGCCTGACATCTATGGATACGGCAAATGCGCTGGCACTCAGTCTTGAGACAGCAAATGATCAGATGACGATGATCGACATCGCGACCGTGAAAAATCTTTAAAAATTAAATTTAGGGTGGCTTAAAAATTACCACGTTAGGTATGAATAGGAACTCCTGCCATTTTGTCTCAGTCGCTAGCAATCGCTCCTTGAGAAAAAATGGCAGGAGTTCTTTATAAAAAACTTAAGCAGTAAATTTTAAACCACCCAAAACAAGATTTGTTAAAAAAATATCAAAGTTTCACAAAAAGGGTGGATTTTTCACTAACTTTGTGGTAATGTAGGGACTGGGAAGAAATTTAATTACCTGATTGTGGGTATTGCATTGTACGCGTACGTGTGTTAAAGTTAACTTGTAAGATTTTTCAAAGCCTTAGCAAAAAGAGCGAGGAACCATCGAAAAAGAAAAAAAGGATATCTAAACCCGGTTCAGGTGTGCGAATCCTTATTTTTTTGGAGAATTCTGTTAAAAAAATAACAGACTTACGATGACTTTTCACCCTTTCGACTGTGTTAAAAAAATGACAAAAGTAAACGAAAATTCCTTCGAAAATTTAGGAAAAATGACGGAGGAAGCGTTGCAAAAAACAAATGATAGTGCTAAAATATAGCATGTCTAGCGTTGTTCTTTTAACATAATTACTAGAGGTATATTTTAAAAGTCAAGAAGGAGAGAAGAAAAAATGGCAAAGAAAGTTGTATTAGCAGGCGCTTGCCGTACTGCAATTGGTAAAATGGGCGGACAGTTTGGAAATACTCCGGCTGTTGAGTTAGGATCCATCGTTATCAGAGAGGCATTAAAAAGAGCAGGTGTTGCTCCGGAGCAGGTTGACGAGGTTATGATGGGATGCGTTATCCAGGCTTCCCAGGGACAGAACGTTGCTCGTCAGGCATCTATCAAAGCAGGTATCCCGAATGAGGTTCCGGCTTTCACACTGAACGTAGTATGCGGATCCGGTCTGAAATGTGTAAACGAGGCTGCAAACATGATTATGGCTGGTCAGGCTGATATCGTTGTAGCTGGTGGTATGGAGAACATGTCTATGGCTCCATATGCATTAAAGAAAGCACGTTTCGGTTACAGAATGAACAATGCAACTATGATTGATACAATGGTTAACGATGCATTATGGGATGCATTCAATAACTACCATATGATGATCACAGCTGAGAACATTTGTGATCAGTGGGGATTAACACGTGAAGAACTTGATGAGTTCGCAGCAGTTTCCCAGCAGAAAGCAGTAGCAGCTCAGGAGTCTGGAGCATTCGACGATGAGATCGTTCCGGTTCCGGTTAAAGTTAAAAAAGAGACTGTTATGATCACAAAAGATGAGGGACCACGTCCTGGCACAACAAAAGAGACTCTTGCAAAATTAAAATGCTGCTCCGGTAAAGAGGGCGGACTTGTTACAGCAGGTAACGCTTCCGGTATCAACGATGGTGCTGCAGCAATCGTTGTAATGAGCGAAGAGAAAGCAAAAGAGCTTGGTGTTAAACCGATGGCTACATTCGTAGCAGGTGCTCTTGGCGGATGCGCTCCGGAGATCATGGGTATCGGACCTGTTCCGGCTACAAAGAAAGCATTAAAGATCGCTGGTCTTACAATTGATGACATGGATTTGATCGAGGCAAATGAGGCATTTGCAGCTCAGTCTGTAGCAGTACAGAAAGAGTTAGGCTTCAGCTCTGACATCTTAAACGTAAACGGTGGTGCTATCGCACTTGGACATCCGGTAGGAGCTTCAGGATGCCGTATCCTTGTTACACTGCTTCACGCTATGCAGAAGAGAGACGTTACATACGGACTTGCTACACTGTGTATCGGCGGTGGAATGGGTTGTGCTACAATCGTTAAAAAAGAAGCTTAATTTTCAAAAATTAAATTAGAAGGATATTTAAAATCCGGACGAATCTCCGGCATGATTGCGACATGCGAAAATGTCGGAGATATTTTAATAGCTGACATCGTTAGTTATTTAACACATTTGCTATGGAAGCAAAAAATATAATAATTTAGATATGTGATGACTAATCTATGGACAGGATTGTTTGGGTATGGCAGTCGGAATGTTTCATATTAGTATATAATTTCATTATAAGGAGGACATATCATGAAAGTTGGTATTATTGGAGCAGGAACAATGGGATCTGGTATCGCACAGGCTTTTGCACAGACAGAAGGCTATGAAGTATATTTATGCGATATCAATGATGAATTTGCTGCAAACGGCAAGAACAAAATCGCAAAAGGATTCGAGAAAAGAATCGCAAAAGGCAAAATGGATCAGGACAAAGCTGATGCAATCCTTGCTAAAATTACCACAGGTACAAAAGACATTTGTACAGATGCTGATTTAGTAGTTGAAGCAGCATTAGAAGATATGGCAATCAAAAAACAGACATTCAAAGAGCTTCAGGAGATCGTTCCGGCTGAGTGTATTTTTGCAACAAACACATCTTCATTATCTATTACAGAGATCGGTGCAGGTCTTGACAGACCGGTAATCGGAATGCACTTCTTCAATCCGGCACCTGTAATGAAACTGATCGAGGTAATTCAGGGAGCAAATACTCCGGATGAGTTAAGAGACAAAATCGTTGAGATTTCCAAAGAGATCGGCAAAACACCGGTACAGGTTAACGAGGCAGCTGGTTTCGTAGTAAACAGAATCCTTGTTCCGATGATCAACGAAGGTATCTGCGTATTAGAAGCAGGTGTTGCAAGCGTAGAAGATATCGATGCAGCAATGAAATTAGGTGCTAACCACCCAATGGGACCTTTACAGTTAGGTGATTACATTGGTCTTGATATCTGCCTTGCTATCATGGAAGTAATCTATTCTGAGACAGGCGATCCTAAATATCGTCCGGCTCCATTGCTTAGAAAAATGGTACGTGCAGGTAAACTTGGCTGCAAGACAGGCGTAGGTTTCTACGATTACAGCAAGTAAGAATAGAATAAATACTCTCGAATTATAAGGGGTATAATCCTTATAAGATATATAAGAAGTTAACGGTCGGAATAACAATTTCCGATTATTACATCGGAGAGTGGTGCCAGACATGTGCATTTTGCTACACATGTCTTTGGTGCCTTTTGGAGTTTTGACTGTGCTTCACTAAAAATGGAGGAAAAGTAAAAAATGGATTTCGGATTAAGTAAGAAACATGAAATGGCAAGAAGCCTTTTCAAAGAATTCGCTGAGAACGAAGTAAAACCACTTGCTCAGGAAGTTGACGAAACTGAAAAATTCCCAAGAGCTACCGTTGACAAAATGGCTAAATATGGCTTCCTTGGAATCCCGGTACCGAAGGAACTCGGTGGACAGGGTTGTGACATCCTTACATACGCTATGTGCGTAGAGGAGTTATCAAAAGTTTGCGGTACTACAGGTGTTATCGTATCTGCACATACATCTCTGTGTGTAGACCCGATTCTTACATTTGGTACACCAGAGCAGAAAGCTAAATATGTTCCGGACCTTGCTTCCGGTAAAAAACTCGGTGCTTTCGGTTTAACAGAGCCGATGGCAGGTACAGACGCTCAGGGACAGCAGACAAAGGCTGTTTTAGACGGAGATGAGTGGGTTCTTAACGGATCTAAATGCTTCATCACAAACGGTAAAGAAGCTGACGTATATATCGTAATTGCTGTAACAGGCAAAGTTGAAAAACGTGGCAGAACAATGAAAGAGATCTCTGCTTTCATCGTTGAAAAAGGAACTCCAGGATTTACTTTTGGTGTAAAAGAGAAAAAAATGGGTATCCGTGGTTCATCCACATATGAGTTAATCTTCACAGATTGCCGTATCCCGAAAGAGAACCTTCTTGGAAAACAGGGTAAAGGTTTCAACATCGCTATGCATACACTGGATGGCGGACGTATCGGTATCGCTGCACAGGCACTTGGTCTTGCAGAGGGTGCATTAGAGACAACAATCGCATACGTAAAAGAGAGAAAACAGTTCGGCAGAAGCATCGCTCAGTTCCAGAACACACAGTTCCAGTTAGCAGATATGGCTACAAAAGTAAAAGCTGCTCAGTTAATGGTATACAGAGCTGCATTAAAGAAAGACGAGTACCAGGCTGGTGCTAAAGTTTCTTATTCTGTAGAAGCTGCTATGGCAAAACTTTACGCTGCAGAAGTTGCAATGGAAGTTACAACAAAATGCGTACAGTTACATGGTGGTTATGGTTACATCAGAGAGTACGATGTTGAGCGTATGATGCGTGATGCTAAGATCACAGAGATCTACGAAGGAACTAGCGAAGTTCAGCGTATGGTTATTTCTGGTGCATTACTTAAGTAAGGAGGAAAACAATCGTGAAGATTATTGTTTGTATTAAACAGGTACCTGATACAGCAGGTGGAGTTAAGTTCAATCCGGACGGAACTCTTGACAGAGCAGCAATGCTCACAATCATGAACCCAGATGATAAAGCAGGTCTTGAGGCTGCTTTAAGATTAAAAGATCAGTACGGCGCAGAAGTTACTGTTTTAACAATGGGACTTCCGAAAGCTGGCGATACATTACGCGAAGCATTAGCTATGGGCGCTGACAATGCAGTTCTTGTAACTGACAGATGCCTCGGCGGTGCTGATACATGGGCTACATCTTCTACAATTGCAGCAGCAATTCGTGAGATGGGCGATTACGATCTGATCATCACAGGCCGTCAGGCTATCGATGGTGATACAGCTCAGGTTGGTCCTCAGATTTCTGAGCACCTTGATATCCCGGTTATCTCTTATGCTCGAAAGATCGAGATCGAAGGAGATGCTGTAAAAGTTCAGCGTCAGTATGACGACAGATATCATGTAGTAAAAGCTCAGATGCCTTGCCTGATCACATGCTTAGCAGAGCTGAACGACCCGCGATACATGACTCCGGGCGGAATCTTCGATGCATGCGAAGCAGAGATCGCTACAATGGGTAGAGCAGATCTGAAGACTCTGGAAGACGGAAACATGGGTCTTGCAGGTTCTCCGACAAAGATCGCAAAAGCATCCGACAAAGTAAGAAAAGGTGCTGGAGAGAAAATCACACTGGATACAGAAGAAGCTGTTTCTTATCTGCTTGGTAAGATGACAGAGAAACATGTATGCGGACTGTAAGAGAAAGGAGAAATAACAATGGCAGCAATGGAACAATCCTTAATTGAGCAGTACAAAGACGTATATGTATTCGCTCAGCAGGTAGATAATGAAATTAGCCCGATTGCTTTCGAGTTACTCGGAAAAGCAAAAGATCTTGCAAATGATTTAAATGAGAAAGTAGTAGCAGTATTAATTGGACATAACGTAAAAGACCTTGCAGCTCAGCTTGGCGCTTATGGTGCAGACAAAGTTATCGTTGTAGATGACAAAGAGCTTGAGGTATACAGAACAGAGCCATATACACATGCGCTTGCATCTGTAATCAATGAGTTCAAACCGGAGATCATGTTAGTTGGTGCAACAGCTATCGGTCGTGACCTTGGACCTCGTGTATCTGCACGTGTTCAGACAGGTCTGACAGCAGACTGTACATCCCTTGAGATCGGTAACTTCCCACTGAACCCAATGCCGGGTAGAGAGCAGAAACCAAATCAGTTACTGATGACACGTCCTGCTTTCGGTGGAAACACAATCGCTACAATCGCTTGCCCGGACAACCGTCCGCAGATGGCAACTGTTCGTCCAGGTGTTATGCAGAAGATCGAGCCGATCGCTGATGCTAATCCGGAAGTTGTTGAGTACAACCCAGGATTCACACCGGACAACAAATATGTTGAGATTCTTGACATCGTTAAAAATGTATCTGACGTTGTTGATATCCAGGACGCTAAGATCCTTGTATCTGGTGGCCGTGGAGTTGGAACACCGGAGAACTTCAAAATGCTCGAAGAGCTGGCTGAGGTTGTTGGTGGTACCGTATCCTGCTCTCGTGCAGTAGTAGATGCTGGTTGGAAACCACAGGATCTGCAGGTTGGTCAGACTGGTAAAACAGTTCGTCCGCAGGTTTACTTTGCAATCGGTATTTCCGGAGCAATCCAGCACGTAGCTGGTATGGAAGAGTCTGATCTCATCATCGCAATCAACAAAGACGAAGATGCTCCTATCTTCGATGTAGCTGATTACGGTATCGTTGGAGATCTGAACAAGATCGTTCCACTTCTTACTGAGGAGATCAAAAAAGCTCTTGCAGCTAAATAAAATTTGCCTTGTGGCTTAGAATTTAATATTTAGGACGAAAAAGTGGTATTTTACCTCCGCGGCGAACAATCGCACGCTGAGGTAAAATACCACTTTTTCTTTATCCACACTTTGTAACTGACCTTAAATTTGGGATCGCCACTGCGTCTATGCCGCTGCGCCTTTATGTGGTATAATGTATGTAAAATTTTTTACATAAAATTTACTTAGAATATGATTTCATTTTACGGGGTGTCTTTATAATGATAAATAAAATAAGCTAGTTAGGATTAGCAAACAGAAAAAGCTTAAATAGCAGAGATAAGAGGAACAACAAGTAAAATGTAATAGACATGTGGTGTCAGTTAGTTGAAGTAGATGAGGTGGGAAGATATGATGATTTATATTGTGGAAGATGATAAGAATATTCAGGAAATCGAGAGCTTTGCATTGAAGAATTCCGGTTATGAAGTACGTGGATTTGAATGTACCAAAGATTTTTATGCGGCTTTGGATGAGCAGATTCCGGATCTGGTTTTACTGGATATTATGTTACCAGATGAGGATGGATTACAGATTTTGAAAAAACTGCGTCTGAATCACAGTACAGTGCTTGTCCCAGTTATTATGGTAACGGCAAAAACGACAGAGTTGGACAAGGTAAAAGGGCTGGATCTTGGTGCGGATGATTATCTGACAAAACCGTTTGGTGTTATGGAACTGATTTCCAGAGTAAAAGCATTACTGAGAAGAAGTGCTTCTATCCAGAAAAAAGAAGTTTACGAGTTTGAAGATATTACTCTGAATGACAGCAAACACGAGGTACATACTGCACAGGGAAAATGTGATTTGACCTATAAAGAGTATGAATTGCTGAAATATCTGATCATGAATGAAGGTATCGTATTGACCAGAGATCGTCTGATGGAAGAAATCTGGGGCATGGATTTTACCGGTGAATCCCGTACACTTGATATGCATATCAAGACATTACGTCAGAAACTGGGACCATCCGGAAAATTGATTCAGACTGTTCGAAATGTAGGATATAGCCTGAATCATATTAGAAACTAAAAACTTTTGAAAAGCAGATGCAATTGGTATATGTCAGAGTATAGCAAGAACCATATGAATGTCTTGGATCTGCTTTTTAGATAAATAGATGAGGCAGAAGGCATGAGAAAGAAAATTCATAAAAATTTAGTTGGTATTGCGGCACTTGCCATCTTACTGACGATCGGACTGACATTTTGGGCATATTTTATGATGTTGCAGAAACAGATTTTTCAGGATCTTCAAACGGATGTACATGTACTGGCAAGTTCAGATTATATCGTAGAAACATTGGAGCAGAATTATGATGCTAATGCAGACGGGCTGCGCATTACGTTGGTTGATGCGGATGGAAACGTGCTTTATGAGAGCAAAGCCAATGCAAGCAAGATGAAAAATCATATGGAACGACCGGAGATTCAACAGGCATTGAAAAATGGCGAAGGAAAAGCAACGAGACATTCGAATACGATTGGTACTTTATCTTTTTATTATGCGGAAAAATTAGATAATGGCTGCATTATCCGAGTATCCAGAGATATTCCATATGTGGCAAAAATGAGTTTGTATCTGATCCCGGAAAGTATCGCGATTTTTGCAGGGATTTTTGTACTGTGTCTGATTTTGGGTCATATTATGACGAAGCGCTTTATTGAGCCGATTGAAATGCTGGCAGTAGATGTGGAAAAAGTAAGTGAGATACAGGCCTATCCGGAAATTCAGCCGTTTATCGAGACGATTAATCAGCAGCATCGGGAGCTGAAACGAAATTCAAAAATGCGGCAGGAATTTACGGCAAATGTATCCCATGAATTAAAAACGCCACTGACATCTATTTCCGGTTATGCGGAATTGATTGAATCCGGGATTGCGCAGGGGGAAGATACCGTGCGTTTTGCCGGAGAAATTCATAAAAGTTCGCAGCGTCTGTTGACACTGATCAATGATATTCTGCGTCTGTCTCAGTTGGATTCTGTAGAAGAATGTGTGGATACAGAAGCGGTAGATCTGTATGAAATGGCATTGAATTGCCGCGATATGCTTGAGATGCAGGCAAACAAGCATCATGTAGTTGTGCGTGTGAAAGGAGATACAGAGGTGATTCAGGCAAACCGTCGTATGATGGAAGAATTGATATACAATCTGTGTGACAATGCGATTCGGTATAATCATTCTGGTGGTTCGGTCAATGTCACAATTGGAAAGGAAGATCAGCATCCATTTGTAGCTGTGAAAGATACTGGAATTGGTGTATCTAAGGAAGATCAGGAACGAATTTTTGAACGTTTTTATCGTGTGGATAAGAGTCGGTCAAAACAGACGGGTGGAACTGGCTTGGGACTTGCAATCGTAAAACACATTGCGGTGATGCATAAGGCAGAACTGAAAATTGAAAGTGAACTTGGAAAAGGAACGGAAATTAAAATTGTATTCCCAGTGTAGCGGTAAAACATAGTGATAAAGTTTTGATAAAATAATATTAAAAGCTCCAGTTGGTGTTGCTAATAGCAGCAGTGTCTGGAGTTTTTTATGTACTTACAAAATAATGGCGTTATTAATCAGAGTAAATAGCAGTTTTGTGATATAATGAATGTAAATGAGTCAACATGCTATCGAAAACCCCCTTTTTCAGCGCATATATACACTGAAAAAAGGGGGAGTAAAGTACAAAATATTTTTTAATAAAAGAGAGAACTTAGTCAATAAAAATTAACCATGAATTTCGAGAAGTTTCTTCTTGAGTTCATTCTCCATACGCTGCATCTCAGCTTCTGCAGTCTGGCGTTTCTCACGACCTTCGGTCTGAATCTTCAATACCTCATCAAATGTACTGATCAGAGACTCATTGGTATGTTTCAATGTCTCAAGATCCACGATACCGCGTTCAGATTCTTTGGCTGTATCAATCGTAGCAGTTTTGAGAATATCTGCATTCTTACGAAGCAGCTCGTTTGTCATGTCTGTTACTTCACGCTGTGCTTTGGCAGCCTGTGCGGAGTGCTCAATGCCAAGGGCAAGTACCATCTGGCTTTTCCAGAGCGGAATCGTATTAACAATGGTGGACTGGATTTTTTCTGCCATCAGTGTATCATTATTCTGTACCATGCGGATCTGCGGAGCAGTCTGAATGGAAATCATTCTTGTCAGCTCCAGATCATGGATTTTCTTTTCAAAACGGTCACACATGGACTGTAGATCTTTTGCAGCCTGTGCATCTTCTGGCAGATTAGAGGTCTCTGCTTTTGCAACAGCAGCGGCAAGCTCACCGGTGCGGACTTCTTCTAATTTTTTCTTTCCTGCAAGAATATACATGGAAAGTTCTTTGAAGTAAGTCAGGTTGACAGCATACATTTTATCCAACAGGGCAATATCTTTCATCAAAGTTACCTGATGATTTTCCAAAGCGGTGCATACATTGTTTACGTTTACCTCTGCTTTGTCATATTTTGCTTTCATGGCAGTAATCTTGTTAGAGGATTTCTTGAATAATCCCTTGAAGCCCTTATCCTGCTCTGTGATATCAAAACTCTTCAGGTCGACCACCAGAGAAGAAAGCATGTCACCTACTTCGCCAAGATCTTTGGTACGAACGTTGTTCAGTGCTGCTTCAGAGAAATCAGCCATTTTCTTTTGTGTGCCAACGCCATATTGTAAGATTGCCTGCGAATTGTGCAGATCAATTTTTTCAGAAAAGTCATTGACCATCTGTAATTCTTCCGGTGTCAGATTTTTTTCGCTGAAAGCCGGATCAGAAACCTGTTCTGCAAGGTCAGAAGCAGCAGTTGCAGCCGGTGCTTCTTTTGTCTCCGGAGCCACATCGAAAGTCAGTGTTGGTGTGGTTGTAAAATCTTTGAATTCGTTGTCCATAGTAATTTTATCTCCTTAAATAATAATCTTGTTATTGATTTTCATAACAATATGCGCTTGTAATTTGACTATATTTTAACATAAAATCAATAAAAATATATAGATATTTACCTGTTTCATAATAGAACTACAAAAAGTAAGAACAATCCCCGAAATTACTTATTGTTAAGTGTGAAATCATCTTCTTTTAAGCCTTCCTGTGCCAGCATCGTGTTCAGCACGGAGATATCAGAAGAAATATCCCAAGCGCAGTCTGCGAATAAGCTGTCCAGCAGTTTCTCAAATGCTACATTCAGAGTATCAACCGTCTGCTCAATTTCTGCTTTGGTGTTGCTGATATTTTCTCCTGCAATTGGTTGTTTGTCCAGTTCGCGATAAGCATTCAGCAGTTTTGAGGTGGTTGGCAGATAATAATTCATCATTTTCTGCAGATCAGGAGCGACTTCCGGATGAATTCGGACTTCGTCAAAAATACGCTGTACCAGCTGCTCCATTTTATCCAGCTTGCGGGAAATTTCTTCTCCCGGAATGGCATCATTACATTCACGGATATGGCGGACATAAGCCTGTCCTTCGTCGATCAGTTTCTGACATTCCGCAGATACTTTGTGTTCTTCCTGTTCTTTTTCCATGATTTTTTTCTTTTCATAATATTCCAGTCTTGCGGTGCGGTACTCTTCGTAAGCCTGGTCGGAAAGCAGAAAATAATTATCCTGTGTATCCACATGGGCTTCATAAAAAAGATGCTGATTGATCATTTTTTGCAGATCTTTTGCGATAAATGCTATGGATTTATGATTGCGGTCCGCGAGCTGCTGAAGCGGCACACTCAAATGGTGATTAATCTGGCGTACATAGCTTCTGTAGCGGTTCAGCAGGCGAATTTTTTTGGTGCCATTGATACCCAACGTGAATCCTGTCGCTGCGAGTACACCAAAAATAATGACCGGAACAATAAACATATGGGAAACTGCAGCACTGAGTGCTGTAAATGTGATCAGTCCTGCCAGTGTGAAAATTCCAATAGAATATCCCAGAGCCATGCTGATGATGGCACCTGCCTGTCCCCCCGGACGTTTGTTATACAGTTCAGGCATCTGAGGTTGATCCGGAGCCGGACGGGTGTGTACCGTTTTGTAGTACGGATTAGAACTGTATGAAGTTTTCACAGAAACTTTTACGGAACTTTTTACGTTGTCTATGGTGTCGTTGATCACGTCTCCGATGGATCGGCTCAAATTTGTAAAATCTCCGGTGGAGATGGCAGAGTCAACGGCATCTTTTATCTTATCACCAACGTCGTTCCAGTTTGAATTTGGCATATAAAAAATCTCCTTTGTTACATCAGGCAAAGATCGGTGCCTGTATTTATAATTCATGAATGTTCCAATATTCTTATTGCAAGATATGGATGGAGCAAAACAGCACAAAAGGCGTTTGCATATTTTGGAAATTTATGCAAATCCTGCAGCTCTTACAATAAAAAAAGATTCGTTTTCATATTTTCTATGATACCTTATTAGAAAGAAAAATACAACTATTGGCAAAGTGGAAAAAAGGGTATAAACTATTAAAAAAGCATAAACAGTTCTACAGAAGAAAAGTGCGAGATGAAAATCCCATTGTGTGACAGGGGACGGACAGAAGACAATTTTCCTGGAGGAACCATAAAAAGAAAACGTACAGGAGGTTTCAGGATGTACAGAGATATTGCAAAATTAATTATGTATGGAGATATAGACGAGGATTGTATTTTATACCAGATGGGTGAGATTTTCCGGGAATTTGAGGAGGGCACCCAGAGCAACGCGGTGCTGATCCGCAAGGTGTATACCCAGATCAAACGTTTGCTGACGGTAGCAACAGATTTCGGATTTGATAAAAATCTGTGGCACAATTATCTGGCTTACTTCCTTATTACAAATGAAAATCCGTTCAGCATCACCTGTGAAAAAATCGGTGCAAACGATGGAAGTGTCAACCATTTTGCGAGAAATGATTTTGCAGCCATCAAAAATCTGTTTGAGTATGATTTTTCTGAAATTGAGAAATCCCTTGGTATTGACTGCTTTACACAGATTTCCAATTATCATGCCATTGAGAAAAAAGAATTGATGTACAATAAAAATGTCAGCGAAAAAGTACAGGCATTGAGCAGCCGCATGGAGCAGGCAAAAGATGTGGAAGGATTTTTCACCGCAGTAACTGAATTTTACCGTGATTACGGTGTTGGCATGTTTGGATTAAACAAAGCGTTCCGTATTCAGGATCGTACCGATAGCAAACTTGTATTTTTACCGATCAACAATATGGACAAAGTTATGCTGTCTGATCTGGTTGGCTATGAGATCCAGAAGAAAAAACTGGTGGATAATACCCGTGCTTTCGTGGAAGGCAAAAAAGCAAACAATGTGCTGCTCTTTGGTGACAGCGGAACCGGTAAATCAACCAGTATTAAAGCCATTGTCAATGAGTTTTACGATCAGGGACTGCGCATGATCGAGATTTATAAACATCAGTTCAAAGATCTGTCAAATGTTATTGCAGCCGTAAAAAACAGAAACTACAAGTTCATTATTTATATGGATGATCTTTCTTTTGAGGAATTTGAGATTGAATATAAATTCCTGAAAGCAGTCATTGAAGGTGGTGTTGAGACGAAACCGGATAATATTCTGATCTATGCGACATCCAACCGTCGTCACCTGATCCGTGAGACATGGAGCGACCGTAACGATGTGCAGCAGGATGAGGGAATGCATCGTTCCGATACAATGCAGGAGAAGCTTTCTCTGGTTAATCGTTTTGGTGTTACGATCAATTACTCCAAACCGAGCCAGAAAGAGTACTTTGACATTGTGATCCATCTGGCAGCAAAAGCAGGCATCAAGATGTCTGAGGATGAGCTGAAAGCAGAGGCAAATAAATGGGAGCTGAGCCATGGCGGAATTTCCGGAAGAACTGCGCAGCAGTTTATCTATTATCTGCAGGGGCAGGAAGATGAGAAATAGTCTGTTTGATGAATAAGAAAAAATAGATAAAAAGCGGAAAGATAGTTTTTCGTGTAACAACTGATAAATTTGGAACGCTGGACAGGAATATAATAAGAATGAAATTTGTAGAGATAAGTTGGAAGGTAACATCTGATAAATATGGAACTGTATGATTTTATTCTTATTACATAAGAGCATATGAGGAAAAGGAATACAATGTAGAAGGGGGTTTTTCTATGAGGATAGAATTTATTGGTGCAGCGCATGAGGTAACAGGTAGTTGTCATTATCTGAAGATCGGAGAAAAACATATTCTGGTGGACTGTGGTATGGAGCAGGGGGCAGACATCTACGAAAATCAGGATATTCCGGTAAATGCAGCAGCGATTGATTATGTGTTTGTGACACACGCACACATTGATCATTCCGGATTACTGCCGCTTTTGTATGCAAGAGGTTTCCGGGGACAGATTTTTGCCACAAATGCCACCACGCAGCTCTGTAACATTATGTTAAAAGACAGTGCGCACATTCAGGAGTTTGAGGCGGAATGGAGAAACCGGAAAGCCCGCAGAGCCGGACAGCCGGAAGTGGTTCCGATGTACAGTGTAAACGATGCACAGGGCGTTTTGAATTATTTTGTACCGTGTGATTATGACAAAAAAGTGCATGTGTGTGACGAATTGATCGTATGCTTCCGTGATGCGGGACATTTGCTTGGATCTTCTTTTATTGAAATGTGGGCAAAAGAAGGGGAGGATGAGTGCAAACTGATTTTCTCCGGTGATATTGGAAACGGTAATCGTGCGCTGATCCGTGATCCGGAAATTCCGGAATCCGCGGATTATCTGATCATGGAGTCCACTTATGGAGATCGAAATCATGACGTGCCACCTGATTATGCATCTGAACTTGCCCGGGTGCTGGCGGTGACATTTGCCAGAGGCGGAAATGTGGTTATTCCGGCATTTTCCGTAGGACGTACCCAGGAAATGCTGTATTATCTGCGCAAAATCAAACAGGAGCAGATGTTGTCCTCTTTCCAGAATTTTGAGGTGTATGTGGACAGTCCGCTGGCTATTGAGGCAACAAATATTTTCAATAAAAATGTGCTGGAATGTTTCCGTAAAGATGATCTGGAAATGATCAAAAGTGGTGTGAACCCGATTGGTTTTCCGGGATTAAAGACCACGGTTTCCAGTGATGAATCCAGAGGCATCAATTTTATCAAGACGCCGAAAGTAATTATTTCTGCTTCCGGAATGTGTGAGGCAGGTCGTATCCGCCATCATCTGAAACATAATCTGTGGCGGGAAGAGTGTACCATCGTATTTGTTGGTTATCAGGTTCCGGGTACATTAGGTTATCAGCTGTTGAACGGTGCAAAAGAGGTAAAACTTTTCGGTGAGACAGTGCATGTCAATGCAGAAATCCTGAATCTGCCGGGCATCAGTGGTCATGCGGATAAGGATCATCTGACCGCATGGGTACAGGGCATGAAGCAGAAACCAAAACGGGTATTTGTGGTTCATGGACAGGATCAGGTAACGGATAATTTTGCGGCACATTTAAAAGAAGTGGTTGGTGTGGACGCGGTTGCACCGTATAGCGGTGATATTTATGATCTGCAGCAGAATCTGTGCGTGGTACAGGGCAGCAGAAAACTGGCAGAGAAACGTAAGACCAAGAAAGCTGGAAACAGTGTATTTGACCGGTTACTGGCAGCAGGTCAGCGCCTGATCGCAGTAATTCATAAAAATAAAGAAATCGCAAATAAAGATATGGCGAAGTTTGCGGATCAGATCAATGCGCTGTGTGATAAGTGGGACAGATAAGTATATATGATAGCTTGTTAAAGTAAAATTTTCAAAGCCATTCGGAATATGATTTTTCGGATGGCTTTGTATTACATAGAATGACAGAAAAAGTTTCATGTAAGTAAAAAGCATACTTTTTGCAGATTTATATAGATTAAAAAAGTATGGAAAAGAATTTATCTCAGTCTGAGTTGAGACTCCCACTTCTGCAAGGACGCCACTGAAAAAGTGGTAAGTTTAGTATCGCAGGGCGTCAAATA
>NZ_JRFU01000066.1 GCF_003122485.1 Eubacterium ramulus | reverse complement strand
AACGGAAGAATCTTTTCCGATGGAATAAAGCATCACCGGCTTCTCACACTGTGCTGCCACTTCCCGCATAATATATATCGCTTCTGCTTCCAGTTCATCCAAGTGATCCATATTTTTTGTCCTCTTTTCCTGTTATTCTCCCAGACCTGACTGGATCAGAGCCACAACTCCTTCCAGTGCTTCCTTTTCATCCTCGCCTTCACAGACAATTTCCACCTCATCATTGTACTTGACACTTGCTGCAAGTACACTTAACAGGCTTTTTGCATTTGTCGTTGCATTTCCCTTCTGGAATGAAATCTTTGCCCGGTACTTAATTGCCTCATCGCATAACTTTCCTGCCGGACGCAGATGCAGTCCCGCAGGATTTTTAATTTTTACTTTCTGACAAACCATGTTGTATCCCCTCCAAAATACATCTTTGGTATTTCTATTACTTGTGAAACAGCTTCTCGTTTAATTCTGACTCTCAGAGGAATCTGTTTCATCGGAATTTTCTCCCCCGGTTCCTGAAGAACCGTTTGTTGTCTGTCCGTTTTTGTCTGTAACGGTAACAGATGTCGTCACTGTGTCGGCGGTCTTATATGAACCATCCAATGTGACAGTTGCGGTCAAAGTTCCCGCCGTAAAATTGGAAGCATCTATCGAGCCAGTAATATCATTCGGATTGATCTCAGCTAGTACCTCATCAAATCCTTTCAGATTGACCGTCACGGTATCCGCATTAAATGCCAGTGACAAATTGTCTGGCAGATTCTTTACGGTGATATTTCCAACCGGAACTGCAAATGCCCGGGAATTTTCCCCTTCGATCACTAACGTCACACTGATCTGCTTAGACTGATCCGACGCAAGTGTTATTCCATCCGGAAGATATTTACTCAGTTCAATATTTGCTGTCACATCGGCAGTTGCATCGGAAACATTCATCTGCGATCCGCTAATCTCCAGTTCACTGATACTGCTTAACAGATCACTGTCACCAGTCAGTTTTACGGTAGATTCACTGCATTTTGCCTCCACGAAACGATAACCGTCTGCCGGTGTTCCATTCGTAGTAAATTTCAGTGGAACCGATTTTCCCATGGAAATCTCGACATCCACATCAACTGATGTCCGATTCAGGCTCAGCCGGTCCTGAGATATCTCATTTCCATCTGCATCCAGCAAAACGATTGGACTGCTGGTTGCCACATTTTCTTCTGCATTACTGATATCAACCACTGCCTGAGCCGTCTTAATCTGAGACACTACAGACTCCGGTCCCGTAACCGTGATCTTACCCGGTGCAGAAGAAGTCGATTCCACATAACAATACGCAGCTGGTGTTCCCTTCGTTACAACTTTCACAGAGAAACGTTCCGTTTGCAGATTTTCAACACTTACCTTTAACGTAGCATCCCGCTTGTTAATTTCAATCTGGCTTGCATAACGGGAAGCACTGACACTGACCGGTATCGTTGTCATATCATCATTAATATTTTCCAGATTTGCCACAGCGGTAAAATCTGATTCAGACAATTCCTCGATGATCGAACGCTTTCCGGTAACCGTGAACGAGATCTTGTCAGTATTGTTTAAAATCTCATAGGTCTTACCCATATCTGACAGATATTCATTATTTTCGATGGTAACCGGTATCGTAAATCCTTTTGTCTTTTCCGGATCTTCAATATTTACCACTACCATCCACAAAATAATTGCAAATACTGCTGCCAGTATTTTGAGGCCAAAATTATTTGTTATCCGCTTTGTCAGTTTTCGTAACATGTTTTAGCCTCCTTTTCAGTTTTTCCAAATACGGTTCTGTGGTCTGGGACAATTTCGCCGCAAATCGCAGTTTACTTTTCAGGAAATCAGCATCAATATTACGATACAAAGTTCCTTCTACCGCCAGAGATACCGCACCGGTTTCCTCCGACACAATAATCGTCATGGAATCGCTCACTTCGCTGACACCTACCGCCGCACGATGTCTGGTTCCCAGTTCCTTACTCAGCTCCATATTATCTGACAGCGGCAGATAACAGGTGGCTGCCACAATACGGTCTCCGCGCACAATGATAGCACCGTCATGTAACGGCGTATTATGTTCAAAAATATTGATCAGAAGCTGGCTGGAAACCAGAGAATCCAATGGGATTCCGGTTCTGATATATTCATTCAGCATGACATCACGTTCAATTACGATCAGCGCACCGGTCTTTACTTTTCCCATCTCATAGCAGGCTTTTACAATCTCTGTAATCGTCTTTTCGGAAAAGCGAACAGTGCTTGCTTTCTGAAAATCAAAGCTAAAAAATGCCGTCAGGAAATTCTTACGTCCCAGTCGCTCCAGCGCATTCCGCAGCTCCGGCTGAAATATGATAACAAGCGCGATGGCTGCTATATTTACTACTTTTCCCGACAACCATAGGATCGTGTTCATCTGGAACAAAGCTGCGATCAAAAGAAAAATCAAAATAACAATAATTCCTTTAAAAAGCATCCATGCACGCGTATTTTTAACCCATACCATGATATGGTACAGCACAAACGCAATAATGATGATCTCTATCACGTCTGTAACGCCGATCTTTGGTTTGTCTATCCAGGAAAGGTATTTATCCATAAAGGCATACAATGCTGATCCTATCTCCCGCATTTGTTCACTTCCTCTCAAACAGTCGTTTCTTATTTATCGTCATGAAGTTCATTCATAATCTGTGTCTCCAAATCATCCTTTTCCGAATCATCCGGATGTCCCACATGTACTGAATTCACCTTTTTTCCTCGTGTAATCTTGCGGTTCTTTGCCCGTTTTGCATTAATCTTTTTCACCTGCTTATCTTCTACCGGTACAAATGCCTTCGGAACCGCTTTGACATAGTAATAATATTCATCGTCTTCAAACTGTGTATGTTCCACACGGCTGTAATCCACGCTCAGTGTCATAAAATCCAATACCAGAACGATCAGTAGAGAAATGATACATCCTGCAATCACCTTAACAATCCGTCCGCTCTCACCGATATAGATCTCACCGCTGCAAATGATTCCCATCTCCACGGCAATACCAATCACTGCTGCAATGGTACGTCCATGATCCACGGTCAGTTTTCGGATACAGGAGACAACGATGGCTGCTGCTGCAAATCCACCAAGGAAAATGTACATTTCCTTATCTGTAAAAATCTCTGTCACTGCCAGTGTCACAACACTTTTCTTAGTAATTCCATCTTTCGCTGAAAATAACGCTGCATTTTCATTGATATTCTTCAATAAAAAGAATACCATCTCTCCACATACTACAGAAACAACAGCGTACACCCGGCTCAGCAGTCCCGATGCCACCGGAACAACGTATGGGATTCCTGCCACGCCAAGCACCGGCGTCAACACCGCATACATTCCTTTTTTTCTGGAAAAACGGAAATAGATGCAGAAAAGAATCACAAAAATCAATGCCACGATCCCGCACAATTCCAATGATAATGCGTAACAGTTCAGCAGGATCAGAACTGCTCCTAAAAACAGCATCATTCCGGAAGGCAAAAAGGAACACAGTAATGCAAATAACAGTGGAATCGGATATTCCTTCAGCAAATCCATATAGCCTATTTTCTGATTGATCAGTGTAAATGCTGCAAATGCCACTAAAAATCGGAACACAGCGATTGTATAGATCTCATATTTACCGATAAACCGATAAATATGTTCTTTTATTTTTAATAATTGAACCATGCATACCTCCTGTTTTTCCGGCGTTTCTGCCTGTGCAGTCCCGCAGAAACTCTATGCGTCCTCCCGCGCCTTCTCCTCCGCAAGATAAGACTTATTTAACCGATGCAGATACCGCAGATACTGATCCCGCCGTTCTCTGCACTTTTTATGCTGATAAATTGCCACCAACGCACACAGCACCAGATACCCTGCCATAAAAATGATATAAAAAATTGCTGTCTGTTTCAGTAGCTGCATATAATCTACATTTGCAAAATATTGGTTTAAATCATCCCATTTGGAACACAGCCAAAGCATCACGATCGCAGCAAAACAAACCGTACCGGCTACAAATCCTTTTACCAGCTGTAAAATGACAAAGTCTGCCCGTCGATAGGTGCTGATCTTGAGTTCTTTTTCTCCCACACCGGACTCCAGTATTGCCATCTTATTCATTTCCCGTACTCTGTCCTGATTAATCATAATAACCCACCTATTTTTGCTCATACTACAGAAAAAGTATATCACAAATTACCATGCAAGAAAAGTTTTTTATCCTCCGATTGCAATCGATGCCGCATACACTGTGCATTTTGTGCTTTGTCTCAGGCACAGTGCCGCTGCATCCAGTGTACTCCCTGTCGTATAGATATCATCGATCAGCAATACACATTCTCCCTCCGGCAGTTCTGCGCCTTTCCGAATCTGGAATGCGCCGCTCAAATTCCGGCGGCGTTCTCTGTCATTCAATGCTTTCTGTGGCACGGTATTTCGCACACGAAAAAGCGTTTTTTCATCTACAGGAAGATGTAATTCCCGCCCCATAGATTTCGCAATTACTGCCGCTTGATTGTACCCGCGTTTTCGCTGCCGTTTTCTGTGCAGCGGCACCGGTATGATCCTTGTAATCTTGCACCTGCGAATCCATGGTCCCAGTCGAACTGCCATTTCCCTGCCGTAAATTTCTGCATAATCCCGACGGTTTGCATATTTCATCCGATACAATGACAATTTTACCGGTCCCCGATAGGACAGCAGCGCACGATTTTGCCGGAATACATGCCGCTTTCTGCTGCAATCCGGGCAATATTCCCGCTGTGTATCCTCCAGCGGTTTCCCACATTTCATACAAAAATCTTCTGTGATCACAAAAAGTTTTTTTCTGCAGTCTGCACAAATGCCATCCGCATAAATCCGGTCGCACACCGGGCAGTGCGGCGGATACAGATAATCTAACCATTTCCCCCAATTCAAATTATAATTCCTCCAACTTATAACTCCTCCAACCGGTCTCTTAAACCGCTGTAACGCTTCTGTTCATTTACATTTGCTTCCATATTGTAAAATGCCTTCTCATCGCCTACCAAAGTCACACATTTGCGTGCTCTGGTTACCGCAGTATACAAAAGATTCCGGTTCATTAGCATCCGCGGACCGGTCAGTAGTGGAATAATGACTGCCGGATATTCGCTTCCCTGAGACTTATGTATCGTAATTGCATACGCCAGTTCCAGCTGATCCAGTTCCTTAAATGGATACTCCACCATTCGTCCTTCCTCATATTCTACGGTCAAGGTCTCAGAAAAAGTATTGATTTCACGGACAAGCCCCATATCTCCGTTAAATACTCCAAGACCTTTTTCAATCGGTATGTTGTAGCGGCTTCGCACTTCCCATTCTGCCTGATAGTTATTTTTGATCTGCATGACTTTATCCCCGACACGGAAAATCGTCTGTCCATGCTCATGCTCCGCTTTCTTCGCATCCGGTGGATTCAGATACTGCTGTAGGATCGTATTCAGACGTTCCACACCAAGTAATCCTTTTCGCATAGGTGTCAGCACCTGAATATCAAACGGTTCCGCATTGACATATTTTGGCAGTTTCTGCTGGATCAGCTGAATACAGATACTGATGATCACATTCGCATCATACCGTTTCAGGAAAAAGAAATCCCGGCTCTTATTATCTAAAACAACCGGCTCGCCACGGTTAATCTTATGTGCATTGACAATAATGTCACTTTCCGATGCCTGACGAAAAATCCGATTCAGACGCACTACATTGCAGGCATGGGAATCGATAATATCCTTTAACACACATCCCGGTCCGACACTCGGAAGCTGGTTCACATCACCAACCAAAATAACTCTCGTTCCCGCAACAACGGCTTTTAACAGATTGTGGATCAGTGTAATATCCACCATAGACATCTCATCAATGATCAGAACATCTGTCTCCAATGGATTCTGCTCATTCCGTTCAAAACCAGCATGCTCATCCATACCACCGGAAAGTTCCAGCAGACGGTGAATCGTCTTTGCTTCATAACCTGTGGTTTCACTCATACGTTTTGCTGCACGTCCCGTCGGCGCTGCCAGTGAAATATCCATCCCTTCAGATTCAAAAAACTGAATGATCGTATTAATCGTTGTGGTTTTTCCGGTACCAGGTCCACCTGTAATAACCAGCAGACCACTGCGCACTGCCTCTACCACCGCAATATGCTGCATTTCATCTAATTTCAGGTCAGACAATTCCTCAATTTTACGGATTCTCTGCTCTACTGCTGTTTCTGAAAAATCATATTTCACATTCAATTCCCGCAGCATAACTGCCACATTTAATTCCATATAATAAAAAGTAGATGCATAGATTTGTACCTGATCTTCGGTCTGTTTCATCACCAGTTTCCGGTCAATTGTCATATCCATATAATGTTTTTCCACTGCATCGGTATCTACTTCCAGCAATTCACATGCCCGCCGCGTCAGCAATTCCTTTGGCAGATACGTATGCCCCTCCAAAGATGCCTGCTGCAACACATATAAAATACCGCTTCGGATACGAAAATCTGAATCCATATGAATTCCTACTTTATGTGCGATCTCATCCGCAATTTTGAAACCTACACCGGTTACATCTTCTGCCAGTTTGTATGGATTTTCCTGTATGATGCGGTACATATCAAGCTGATAGGTCTGATAAATTTTGACTGCCAGAGTCAGTGAAATGCCATAATTCTGTAAAAAGATCATTGCCTGCCGCAGTTCTCTTTTTTCCTCTGTCTGCTCTGCAATCTCCTGTGCTTTCCGCTCACTGATTCCCTTAATCTCTGCCAGACGCTCCGGTTCTTCTTCTATAATACGAAAGGTATCTTCCTTGAACCTTCGCACAATCCGCGCTGCCAGAGCCGCGCCGACTCCTTTGATTGCCCCGGAGCCAAGATACCGTTCAATCGACACAATATCCTGTGGTGCTTTGATGGCATAGGATTCCACCTGAAACTGCGGTCCATAAGAAGGGTGTACGGTATATTCGCCTTTCAGTTCCACACTTTCCCCCTCACTGATAAATTGGAACACACCGACACAGGTCACTTCATCTTCCTCTACCGCAAGGTTCAGAACTGTATATCCATTTTCTTCATTTCGAAACACAATGTGTTCCACAAATCCGGTAATTGTCTCCATAACTCTCCTTTTTTACAGGCAAAGATACTCGCAATCCGTCCACACTGCTTGCTTATTTTTACGCAATAAAAGCAGGTGACTTCTTCAATTTTGGTCAAGCGGCTATTCGCAATCCGCTTTGCTACTTGCTCATAACCGAATAACTGCTCCGC
>NZ_JRFU01000065.1 GCF_003122485.1 Eubacterium ramulus | reverse complement strand
TGACACCACTCGGTACGCAGACGCTGATCAGTGGTTTACGAAAGCTCTTTTTGCCAACTGCTTTCTGAATGAAATATTTCATCATTTTCTCTGTTACTGTATAATCAGAAATAACACCCTGACGCAGCGGTCTGACTGCTACGATATTTCCCGGTGTTCTACCAAGCATCAGTCTTGCTTCCTCACCAATTGCTTTAATTTTATTTGTATCGCGGTCAAATGCAACAACGGATGGCTCTTTTAAAACAACGCCTTTGCCTTTGACATAAACAAGAATACTTGCTGTACCTAAATCAATTCCAATATCTGTTGAAATCATCTTTTTGTCTCCTTTCCCTTTTCATCCTCGTATTTCATCTGTCTCTATAATAAAGTTCTATTTCTAATTTAACCAAACTAAATCGTCTTTCGAAATATGAACCGGCATACGTGTTTTTATTATATACAAATAATTGCATTTTTCAAAGCCTTTTTTTCCTTTTCAGAGAAATCCACGATGAATTAACCAATTCTTAATAGTTTTTTAGGAAAAGTAATTCTTTTTTTCTAAAATGTTCGCAATTTAATCACAGAATGGACACATTCTCTTTTTATACTAACACTCGTAATCGATTATAAAAGGCTTTTGCTTTTTATAATAAATTTTTCATAACTCAAGCTTCCCGGATTCCCCAAGTCCGGGAAGTACTCCCCGAAAGTTCAGGCACCGCAAAACGCGGTGCCTTTTTATGCATACTCGCATGCGAAGAAATTATTGCTTCGCAATCATACTCGGCGCAAACAAGAAAACTGTGCTGTTTAAAGTCTTCATTACGAAAATATATGGCAGCACAGTTTCTTGATTTTATTTATTCGTTTATTATTTCAGATATTTCTTCACGTATTTTCCGGTATAGGAAATCGAATTTTCTGCCACCTGCTCCGGTGTCCCCTCCGCAATGACAGTTCCACCGCCATCGCCACCTTCCGGTCCCATATCAATGATATAATCCGCTGTCTTGATCGCATCCAGATTATGTTCAATAACAACCACCGTATTGCCGCCGTCTGCCAGACGATGCAGGATCTCGATCAATTTGTGTACATCTGCAAAATGCAATCCCGTCGTCGGCTCATCCAGAATGTAGATGGTCTTTCCGGTGCTACGCTTGCTCAGCTCTGTTGCCAGTTTGATTCGCTGTGCCTCGCCTCCAGATAACGTTGTGGATGGCTGTCCCAGACGCACATAGGAAAGTCCTACATCATATAACGTCTGAATCTTACGCTGAATGGAAGGGACATTCTCAAAAAATGTCAATGCCTCCTCCACTGTCATATCCAGCACATCATAAATGCTTTTTCCTTTATATTTAATTTCCAGAGTTTCACGGTTATAGCGTTTCCCCTGGCACACTTCACACGGAACATACACATCCGGTAAAAAGTGCATTTCAATCTTTAAAATTCCGTCTCCGGAGCATGCCTCGCATCGTCCGCCCTTGACGTTAAAGCTGAATCTGCCCTTTTTGTATCCTCTTGCCTTAGCATCCGGTGTTGCCGCAAACAGATCACGGATCTGGTCAAACACACCGGTATAAGTTGCCGGATTGGAACGCGGAGTTCTTCCGATCGGAGACTGATCGATGCAGATGACTTTATCAAGCTGCTCTAATCCATCAATGCCTTTGTGCTTTCCCGGAATGCATCTTGCACGATTTAAGCTTCTTGCCAGATGTTTGTATAAAATCTCATTAACCAGAGAACTTTTACCGGAACCGGACACACCTGTCACGCAGGTCATAACGCCCAGCGGTACTTTTACATCGATATTTTTCAGGTTGTTTTCCTGCGCTCCGCGTACTGTGATAAATCCTGTCGGCTGCTTACGTTCCTTCGGCACCGGGATCACCAGTCTGCCGCTTAAGTACGCTCCCGTCAGAGACTTTTCACATGCCATAATATCGTCAACCGTACCGGCTGCCACTACTTCTCCGCCATGCTCTCCGGCTCCCGGCCCGATATCCACGATATAGTCCGCCGCACGCATGGTATCTTCGTCATGTTCTACTACAATTAATGTATTTCCAAGATCTTTCAGATTCTTCAACGCTGCCAGCAGTTTATCGTTATCACGCTGATGCAGACCGATACTCGGCTCATCCAGAATATAAGCCACACCAACCAGACCGGAACCGATTTGGGTTGCCAGACGGATACGCTGTGCCTCACCGCCGGACAAAGTACCCGTTGCTCTCGACAAGGTCAGATATTCCAGTCCTACTTCTTTCAGAAATCCAACACGGGCACGGATTTCCTTTAAAATCTGGTCACCGATCAGATGCTGCTGCTCGGTCAATTGTAAATCTTCCAAAAATGCGCACAGGTCTTTTACGGACATGGAAGTAATCTCATGGATATTTTTATCTGCAACGGTAACTGCCAGAGATTCTTTTTTCAGACGCTGTCCATGGCAGGATTTACACGGTGTGATCCGCATAAATGTCTCATATTCCTGCTTGGTCAGATCCGATCCGGTCTCACGGTAGCGGCGTTCCACGTTGCGGATCAGTCCCTCAAATGCCACATCATAAACACCGACGCCGCGCTGTCCTCGATAATGTACCACTAATTTTTTTCCATCCGTTCCATGTAAGATCACATTACGCACAGATTCCGGCAATTCCTCGTATGGTGTATTCAGGTCAAAATCATATTCTTCTGACAATGCTTTCAAAATCGCGTAAGTGTAGCTGGACGGATCATTGGAAGACTGCCATCCCATCACTTGAATCGCACCTTCTGCCAATGATAAATGTTTATCCGGAATCATCAGATCCTCGTCAAATTCCATCTTGTAGCCAAGTCCGAAACACTCCGGGCAGGCGCCAAAGGGATTGTTAAAGGAAAAACTTCTCGGTTCTATCTCACCAATACTGATGCCGCAGTCCGGGCAGGAAAAACTCTGGGAAAACTGGATCTGCTCTCCACCGATCACATCCACGGTCATCAGTCCGTCCGCCAGTTCCAGTACATTTTCAATGGAATCCACCAGACGTTTTTCAATGCCTTCCTTTACTACCAGACGGTCTACTACAACCTCGATATTGTGCTTTTTATTTTTATCCAGACTGATCTCCTCTGTCAGTTCATACACACTCCCGTCAATCTGTACACGTACATAACCACTGCGTTTGATGCTGTCTAACAGTTTCTGATGCGTACCCTTTCTGCCACGAACTACCGGCGCCAGAAGCTGGATTTTCGTCCGTTCCGGAAGCTGCATGATCTGATCTGCCATCTGATCAACGGTCTGTTTTTTAATTTCTTTTCCGCATTTTGGGCAATGCGGAATACCGATTCTTGCATACAGTAATCGGAAGTAATCATATATTTCCGTCACGGTTCCAACAGTAGAACGCGGATTTCGGTTTGTTGATTTCTGATCGATGGAAATTGCCGGAGACAGTCCTTCGATTTTCTCCACATTCGGTTTTTCCATCTGTCCAAGGAACTGACGGGCATAGGAGGACAGGGATTCCATATAGCGACGCTGTCCCTCTGCATAAATCGTGTCAAATGCCAGAGAGGATTTACCGGAACCGGACAGACCGGTCAATACGATAAACTTATCTCTTGGCAGCGTGACATCAATATTTTTTAGGTTATGCTCATTGGCTCCTTTGATCTTAATGTATTGTTGTGCCATAGTTGTTGTTCTCTTTTCTTTCGCTTTCTAGTATTCACGTTTTTTATTTCTTTATGCTACATGTATCATAACTATTTTTCATAGATTACTCATAATTCGTTTCATAAAATGTAATTCTGCAAAAATACTATTTGTATTTTAGGAATCTTAAGCATTCTGAAGCATTTTCTTCAGATCCACCATCTGATCACGCAGCTGCGCGGCAGCTTCAAAATTCAGTTCTGCTGCTGCCTTTTTCATCTTCTTCTCCACATCTTTGATCAGTTTTTCCAGTTCCTTCTTACTCATGGATTCCGGATCTTTCTTAAACCGTACCTCTTCCTGAGCAACCTTTTTAGAAATACTGATCAGATCACGCACAGATTTCTGAATCGTCTTCGGTATAATTCCATGTTCTTCATTATATGCCATCTGGATCGCACGACGACGCTCCGTTTCATCCAGAGCCAAACGCATGGAATCCGTGATCGTATCCGCATACATGATAACGTGTCCTTCGCTGTTTCGCGCTGCACGTCCAATCGTCTGAATCAGAGATGTCTCAGAACGCAGGAATCCTTCCTTGTCCGCATCCAAAATTGCTACCAGCGTAATCTCCGGAATATCCAGTCCTTCTCGCAGAAGGTTGATTCCCACCAGTACATCAAACACATCCAGACGCAGATCACGGATAATCTCCGCACGCTCCAAAGTATCAATATCAGAATGCAGATATTTGACACGGATACCGATTTCTCGCATATAATCCGTCAGATCCTCTGCCATTTTCTTCGTCAATGTCGTGATCAGAACTTTATGACCTGCCGAAGTTTCCTTATTTACCTCACCAATCAGATCATCAATCTGTCCCTCTACCGGCCGAACCTCTACATACGGATCCAGCAGACCGGTCGGACGGATAATCTGCTCCGCACGCAGCAATTCATGCTCTTTCTCATATACATTCGGCGTTGCGGAAACAAACAGCATCTGATCAATCTTGCTCTCAAACTCTTCAAAGTTCAACGGACGGTTATCCTTTGCCGATGGCAGACGGAAACCATAATCAACCAGCGTCGATTTTCTCGACTGGTCACCCGCATACATGCCGCGCACCTGTGGAATCGTAATATGTGACTCATCCACAATGATCAGAAATTCATCCGGGAAATAGTCGATCAGCGTATAAGGTGGAACTCCCGGCTTCAGTCCTGCCAAATGTCTCGAATAATTCTCAATACCGCTGCAAAATCCCGTTTCACGTAACATTTCAATATCAAAATTCGTACGTTCTGCGATACGCTGTGCTTCGATCAGCTTATCTTCCCCTTTAAAATAACGCACACGCTCTTCCATCTCTTTTTCAATCTCGACCGTTGCCTGATTGATTTTTTCCTGTGGAACAACGTAATGAGAAGCCGGGAAAATCGCGCAGTGCTCCAGTCGACTCTTGATCTCTCCGGTCAGCACATCGATTTCCGTGATTCGGTCAATCTCATCTCCGAAAAACTCTACCCGAACTGCCGTATCCGTATTGTTTGCCGGAAAAATCTCCAGAACATCGCCGCGCACACGAAACGTACCACGATGAAAATCCATATCATTTCTCATATACTGAATGTCAATGAGCTGACGGATCACATCATCCCGGTCACGCTCCATGCCCGGTCGCAGGGAAACCATCATGTTCTGATAGTCCACCGGACTTCCCAGACCATAAATACAGGAAACACTAGATACGATGATGACGTCGCTGCGCTCCGTCAGTGCGGCTGTAGCAGACAAACGCAGCTTGTCAATTTCTTCGTTAATTGCTGAATCTTTTGCAATATATGTGTCTGTAGACGGAACATAGGCTTCCGGTTGGTAGTAATCATAGTAGGAGACGAAATACTCAACGGCATTGTTCGGAAAAAATTCTTTCATTTCCCCGTAAAGCTGTGCCGCCAATGTCTTATTATGTGCAATGATCAACGTCGGTTTGTTCAACTGCTGAATGACGTTCGCCATGGTAAATGTCTTTCCAGAGCCGGTGACACCAAGCAGGGTTTCAAACTGATTTCCTTCCTTGAAACCTTTCACCAGTTCCGCGATTGCCTGCGGCTGATCGCCGGTTGGTTTGTATTGTGAGACTAATTCAAAATGATCCATGCAGACCTCCTGAGTAAATCTGATTTATATCGTAAATAGCTGTCATGTTTTTACTTTCTTAGTACTGTTACCCGATTAGTATATCATTCATATAGAAAAAAGTACAGAGCAAATCGAATGTTTGTTCTGTACTTTTTTCTCATATTCCACCTACTCTACTCGCAAAACTCCACGATCTTCTCCGCAGTCTCTTCCTGCTGCTCTTTTGCCGAAATATCCGCTTCTCCATCGCCTTTCTGCGCACCATAATCTCCATATCCCGCATGATTACCGCCCTGGATGCAGAATTCTTCATAAACAGACGGCATCAACTTTCGTCCTTCCGTCACCTTATCCATATTCACAACTCCATCGTTGCTTCCATAAATAGACAACACTTTCAGATCTGTGTCTGACAAATCTTTTGTGGAATACGCAGCCAAAAATATCAGTCCATCCAGCTTTTCACTGTTCTTATCTGCATAAACGGCTGCCATCGCCCCTCCCAGAGAATGCCCTGCCAGATACCAGTGATCATAACTGTAAGTTTCCATAATTTTATCTGCACGATTCATCCCCATAAACGCCAGATTGCCCGGCATATGCACCAGATAACAATCAATTCCGTGCGCAGCCAGCTGTTTCAGCAAACTTGCGTATGCTAAATCTTCCACCTTTGCTCCCGGATAAAAAATCAGGGCTGTATCATTGCCCGGTCCATCAAAAAAGTAGCCGTACTCAGCTTCCTCTACCTTTACATCATCTGTACTCTTCAGTGCCGCCTGCCGATTCTGCACATGATAATAATTGCTTACATAAACAAGGGACACGATGATCAAAGCCACTATCACGATCAGGCCGATCAAACCCGCCCGTTTTAATCTTTTTCTGCTTTTCTTCTTACTCATTTTCTTTTCCTTTCCTGTCTGCTAATTCTTTTTTAGTCCATCTCAACAATCTTAATTTTTTCATACCCATCATTTCTTAAAATTGTTGTAAAAATTCCGCAAATTTATTTTTTTCTCTTGACGAATGCATTTTTTCGTATTAAACTGACCAAGGTTTTGAGAGGATGACCATTCAAACAACCTTGATTCATAATACATCAGATTTATGTTTTCTAAAAGTTTTTTATAAAACACGGTTCAATTTTGCCACATAATAAACAGGCAAATAAATACTGGTATCATCCACAGAAAACATTCTGAAATTTTAACAGGAGGTGTGATCATGGACAATTGTGATAGTACAGGACGAAGTATGATCTGCGGTGGCAGACAATGGAAACTGATTATGCAGCTGTTCCATGTAATTCACTGATCCCTGCATTTTCATTTCCAACCGAATATAAGATTGATATAAAACTATACGGAACGTCAGTTCATTTTAATTTAATTTATATATGTTACATATTCATTTTCTCACTTGAACTGCGTATTAATCCCTATAACTTTATTCAATTTACTCCCACCGCACAAAGGATTCCTATACTGCACAGTAGTAACTGTAACGTTTGCTTTCGGACTTTCGTAAAGCGGTGATTTTTTATGCCCTTTTTTCAGAGGTACACAACTTTATTACCCGTGCATTACCATTTTGCCTTTAAAAGTTGACAAATGTATCTAAGTATCTGAGGGCTGTCAGGAGGAAATGAGATGAAAAAAACATCAAACATCAAACCAAACTACGCAGAAGAATTACTGAAAATCATTCAGAGCCCGTTAAAAAATGAGGTCCTGTTGGATCGGCTGAATGATTATCATGAAAGAGATATTGCAGATGCGTTAGAACTGCTGTCACCACAGCAGCGCAAGAAACTGTATCCGGTGCTTGGTGCCAAACGTCTTGCGGAAATTTTTTCCTACTTGGAGACACCGACACAGTATCTGTCAGAGCTCAGTGTCAATCAGGCTGCAAAAATCGTATCCTACATGGATTCTGATGATGCGGTAGATGTACTGGAACAGATGGAAGCATCCGCAAAAGAAAAAATCGTAAAATTGCTGGATGCTGATTCCAGTCATGACATCCATTTGATTCTCTCCTACGATGAGGATGAAATCGGAAGTATGATGACAACGAACTTTGTTGCCATCAGAAAAGAACTGTCTGTCCGTCAGGCTATGCGTGAACTGGTAGAACAGGCAGGCGAAAATGACAATATTTCCACAGTTTACGTAGTAGATGATGCCGATAAATTTTACGGCGCCATTGATCTGAAGGATCTGATCATCGCCAGAGAAAACGATGAACTGGAAGACATCATCAGTACTTCTTATCCATATGTAACAGATCATGAAAAAATTGAAAACTGCATCGAAACGATTAAAGATTACGCCGAAGATTCTCTGCCAGTTCTGACCGAAACTGGAGAACTGATCGGTATTCTGACTGCTCAGGATATCGTAGAAGCAGTCGATGATGAAATGGGTGAGGACTACGCAAAACTGGCTGGTTTGACTGCTGAAGAAGATCTGCATGAGAAAACATCCACCAGTATCAAAAAACGTCTGCCATGGCTGATCATCCTGCTTTTTCTCGGAATGGCAGTATCTTCCGTGGTCGGCGTATTTGAAACAGTCGTAGCTGTACTGCCGATCGTTATGTGTTTCCAATCCCTGATTCTTGATATGGCTGGAAACGTTGGTACCCAGTCTCTGGCTGTTACCATCCGTGTACTGGTTGATGAAACATTAACTGCAAAACAAAAATTTGGTCTTGTTTTGAAGGAGATGAAAGTCGGATTCTTAAATGGACTTTTCCTTGGAATCCTCTCCTTCGTATTCATCGGTCTGTACATCTGTGTGTTAAAAAATTATCCGATGGGACATGCATTCCTGATCTCCGGCTGCGTTGGATTTTCCCTGATGGTAGCCATGGTGATCTCCAGCATGGTCGGCACATTGATCCCGATGTTCTTTCACAAGATCAAAATCGATCCGGCAGTTGCTTCCGGTCCGTTGATCACAACTGTCAACGATCTGGTTGCCGTTGTTACTTACTACGGACTTGCATGGCTGCTGCTGATCCATGTACTGCATATAATTTAAAAAACATACGCCATTCATCATGACTACATGATTAATAAGTACAACAGGATGATAAAATTTGTTTCTATAAAAAGCAAACAAAATCATATAAAAAGACAGCTGTATACTAAGTATTTCTCAGCGTACAACTGTCTTATTTTTTACATATCGTTGTATTCCTTACTATTATTCGGACTACATCTGTTTTCTTACAATACTGTACTCGTCTCCTGGGCGATAATACGGACATTCCCGAAACTGCCCGATGATGAACCGATACATCTCATCCTGATCCAGATCCTGGGTACAGACATAGTACTCATAATCTTCGTCATATTCATAATTCATACAGTATTCGCAATTTGATCCTGTGCGTTTCTGCTTTTCACTCATATTCTGCCTCAATCCTGTTTATATAATGTTCTTTCCATTCTGGTCAAGCGGATATTCGCAATCCGCTTCGCTACTTGCTCATAACCGAA
>NZ_JRFU01000064.1 GCF_003122485.1 Eubacterium ramulus | reverse complement strand
ATGCCAGTCTGTGAATCTCTACGCCTTCGCCGCCAAATACAGCTGCGCCCGGCTCACATGCCTCAGAGATCATATGGACAGAAGCTTCCATACCATACTCTACCGGAGTTTTTACCCATGTAAATTTCTTGTGAGAACCCGGAGCCCACAGATAGTAACCTTTCTCCATGTTTGCCCAGAACCAGTCCATCATCTCGGATGTTACACCCGGAAGAAAATGCTGCTTCTGTGACGGAAGTACATAGCCTTTGTCAATGGCATCCTGATTTAATTCCAGTTCCGGCAGTAATGGGTTTGGTTTTTCCGGTTTCTCGTATGCTGCAAAGGGTACGTTTACATTGTCTTGACATGGCAGATAAGTCTGTCCGCCGTTTGCTACATATTTTACAGTTTCACTCATAATCTTTTCTCCTTTTTGCCAGCTGACATTTTGTTTTTTGGTCTGCTGGTCTTACCTAATTATTATTTTATCTATTTTCAGCTATCTTGTCTAGGACATTTTTTTCTGAATCTTTCTTAAGAAAACACGATGTCCTCCTATACTATGCTATAATTATCTTATTGATTTTAACCATTACATAAAAATATTTTTCAAAAGACAACTAGCATCATGGAACAAGCTTGTTTTTACGAAAAAAAGTGCAGGACATCGGGATTCTAAAAGACCACATTTTGCAAATGTCCGGTGGTGACTTACATCAACCAATCCGTCCCATGGGAAATGATGAACTTGGCATTCTGGCACGGGAACTGGACCAGATGCGCAGTACGCTGTACACCAACATACAGCAGGAAACAGAAAGCCGCCGTGCCAATCAGGATCTCATCACCGCCATGTCCCACGACTTGCGCACACCGCTGACTATTTTGCACGGTTACCTGGATATTCTGGCTCTTGGGCGCAATCCGGATCAGCAATCGGAATACATCCGACGCTGTCTGCAAAAAACAGAGGACATCCAGCAGCTCACTGACCGTATGTTTGAATACTCACTGGTTTATGAACCACCGCAATCCCCTGTTTTGACACCGATTTCTCTCACGGATCTTCAGCTTACCCTCACGGAACACCTGGATTTTCTTCACCTTGCAGGATTTCAGACATTGGAAACCTTTGCCCCCATATCCGGGCAAATTAATGGGGACGAAACATCCCTGAAACGATTATTTCAAAATCTGTTTTCCAATATCTTAAAATATGGAGACAAATCAGAACCGGTTACTTTGCAGTTTTCTGTGAGAAATAGCGCCTGTCAGATCATACTTTCTAACGCGGTAAAACCGGTTCATTCCGACATTGAAAGTAACCGGATCGGTTTGAAAAGTGCAGAAAAAATTGCCGAACTGCATCATGGCACACTGGCTTTCCGTCAAACAGATGAAAAACAATTTATCGTGAGCGTAACGCTTCCTGTGTTTTCGCACAAAAATGGCATCTGATGATACAACTATCAGATGCCATTTTCCTATTTCACATATTATTCTGCAATTTTATACAGTTCATACAACTGCCACATTGTTAGCACTCACTCTGAAAACAATCTATTATTGTCTATCATTTACAGATGTATAAAAGCCACTCAAAGCAACGATATATTTATGCTTTTCTTCCGCAACACTGTTTGTATTTTTTACCACTTCCGCATGGGCACGGATCATTCGGATATACTTTCTTCGCTTCACGTGTCTTTGGTGCTCTCTGTGTGGAATCATCTTTGTTTGTTCCGGTTACTTTGGCAACCTCCTCACGCTCTACCTTCTGCTCAACTTTTACATGGAACAGCATCTGAATCGTTTCTTCCTGAATGCTTGCGGTCATATCGTCAAACATTTCAAATCCTGCCATTTTGTACTCAACCAGCGGATCTCTCTGTCCATAAGCCTGCAGACCGATACCTTCACGAAGGATCTCCATATCATCAATGTGATCCATCCATTTACGGTCGATAGTTTTCAGCAGAACAACACGCTCCAGCTCACGGATCATCTCTGCCTCCGGGAACTCAGCTTCTTTTGCTTCGTATAATTTCACTGCACGCTCTTTGAGCATATGTTTTAACTCATTTGCGTTCAGGCTCTGGATCTCATCATCTGCTAACGGCTGCATAGGAATTACCGGGATCAGTAATTCATTTAATTCTACAACATCCCAGTTCTTATCCTCTTCATCTGATACACAGCGATCTACTGTATTTTCTACACGGTCTGTGATCATCTTGTAGATGGCATTGCGCATGTTTTCTCCATCCAGTACTCGACGACGCTCACCGTAAATGATCTCTCTCTGATCATTCATAACCTGATCGTACTCCAGCAGGTTTTTACGAATACCAAAGTTGTTACCCTCGATCTTCTCCTGCGCTTTCTCAATCGCGTTGGAAAGCATCTTATGCTCAATCTGTTCACCATAAGGAACACCGATGGCATTGAACATGTTGATCAGTTTCTCAGATCCAAACAGACGCATCAGGTCATCTTCCAGAGAAATGTAGAAACGGGACTCACCCGGATCTCCCTGTCGACCGGAACGACCACGCAGCTGGTTATCGATACGACGGGACTCATGACGCTCTGTACCGATGATCTTCAGACCACCGGCAGCTTTTGCCTCATCATCCAGCTTGATATCCGTACCACGACCTGCCATGTTGGTTGCGATGGTAACCGCACCATGTACACCGGCCTGAGCAACGATCTCTGCCTCAAGTTCATGGAATTTCGCATTCAATACGCTGTGCTGAATGCCTTCTTTTTTCAACATTCTGCTTAAAAGTTCGGAAGTCTCAATGGTAATCGTACCAACCAGAACCGGCTGACCGGTTGCATGCGCTTTCACAACTTCCTTTACAACAGCTTCGAATTTTTCCTGTTTTGTCTTATATACAGCATCTTCTCTGTCAATACGTGCGATCGGACGGTTGGTCGGAATCTCGATAACGTCCATGCCATAGATATCACGGAACTCTTTTTCTTCTGTCAGGGCAGTACCTGTCATACCGGCCTTTTTCTTATATTTATTAAAGAAGTTCTGGAATGTGATGGTTGCAAGTGTCTTGCTCTCACGTTTTACTTTTACATGCTCTTTTGCCTCAATTGCCTGATGCAGACCGTCAGAATAACGACGTCCCGGCATGATACGTCCGGTAAACTCATCAACGATCAGGATCTGGTCATCTGCAACAACGTAATCCTGATCACGGTGCATTAAGTTGTGCGCACGCAGGGCAAGGATAATATTATGCTGAATCTCAAGATTCTCTGCATCTGCAAGGTTGTCGATCTTGAAGAATTTCTCAACCTTCTCGACACCTTCCTGTGTCAGATTGATCACTTTATCTTTCTCATTTACGATGAAATCACCAGTCTCCTCGATCTCAATACCCATAATGGCATCCATTTTGGAAAATTCCTGACTTGCCTCACCACGTTTCATCTGTCTTGCCAGAATATCACATGCTTCGTACAGCTTTGTGGATTTGCCACTCTGACCGGAAATAATTAACGGTGTACGTGCCTCATCGATCAAAACAGAGTCAACCTCATCGATGATCGCATAATGCAGATCACGCTGAACCAGCTGCTCTTTGTAAATAACCATGTTGTCACGCAGATAATCGAAACCAAGTTCATTATTGGTAACGTAAGTAATATCGCACTCATATGCTTTCTTACGCTCATCATGATCCATATCATTTAAAACAACGCCAACGGTAAGTCCAAGGAACTCATGTACTTTTCCCATCCACTCAGCATCACGCTTTGCCAGATAGTCGTTGACTGTAACGATGTGAACACCTTTTCCTTCCAGCGCATTCAGATATGCCGGAGATGTGGAAACAAGTGTCTTACCTTCACCAGTCTTCATCTCAGCGATACGTCCCTGATGAAGAACGATTCCACCGATGAGCTGTACACGGTAATGCTCCATACCAAGCACACGTTTTGCAGCTTCACGAACGGTTGCAAATGCCTCCGGAAGCAGATCGTCCAGAGACTCTCCTTTTGCAAGTCTTTCTTTATATTCTTTTGTCTTTCCACGCAGCTCCTCATCAGATAATGCCTGCATCTGTGGGCGAAGTGCTTCAATCTTGTCAGCAATCGCATTGACAGACTTCAGCTCTCTGTCACTGTGGGTTCCAAAAATTTTTTCTATAATACTCATGTATTTATCCTGTACCTTTCTTTCTCTGCGGTCAAAACCGTCAAACATACTCTCTTATTTTACCACTGAATAGATTTTCACACAATACACAAAGCAGTAAACGATTTGTGAACTTTTTATAAACGAACCGTTTTTTGTATACAAATTTGCTTTCTTTATGCTATACTTGTCAATTGAATATACAAAAGGAGGATTTCATTATGAGTTATTTATACAAAACTAAAGGAACCTGTTCCACTATGATCGAAGTAGAGCTGGATGGACACGTTGTAAAAGATGTAAAATTCACCGGCGGCTGCAACGGTAACCTGAAAGCAATCCCGAAACTTGTTCAGGGACTTACCGTAGAACAGGTAGAAGAAAAACTTTCCGGTATTTCATGTTCCGGTCGTCCGACTTCCTGTGGTGATCAGCTTGCCAAAGCCTGTCGCGCAGCGTTAGAGGCACAGAACGCATAAGAATACTATTAGGGCAACTAAATAAGAATCTAAAAAGCATCTGACAGAATTTGTATCTGTTAGATGCCTTTCTTTTCCACTATTTTTTATAACTGGTCTTATAATTATCTGATAATTATTTTATATTTTTATTTATTTCTGTTTATTCATATTTTTTTATATTTTTTTCTAATTTTATATTGACAAGTTATATATTGTCTGTTATTATGAGTACAACAAATAAAGAACTTAACAAGTTCTTAAAAAACTACAGAAAGCGAGGTACAGACCACCGAAAACCTAATTTAAACTTCAAAACGATACTAAGTATAGGAGGTACAGTCCAATCTACATTTAAAATTTAACTTCATTTATTATAACGAAAGAGGTACGGTCCAATGAAATAGTTATTCAAACTTTCATCATTTAAATTTTTGAAAACGAGGTATAGTCCAATGAAATAGTTAATTTCTTTTCATAATTTAAATTCTTGAAACGGAGTATAGACCAATGGACAGGTAAATGAATTAATTTAATCTTAGAACAATACATAGTTGGAGGTACAGTCCACCAGAGATTAAAGTAATCAGCAGTTTTTTCTGATACCAGAATTGAATACATGACAGTTACCATAGTAAAAGAGGATCAAGATTCAGATGGCAACGTTCAGATATGAATCGGATCAAAAAGTCATGATGAAGGAGATTTGAAGACGTAACAGAAAAGGCTCAAAGGAAAAATCGAATCAGAAAATTGCATAATGAGACATATCAAGAGAAAACGGAGGTTAATTCCATTGGAGAGTATATGTTATTAAGGCTACATTGATATCTGTAAAACAAACAGTGTTGATGTAGCCTTTTCCAGTGCACTTCTATCGTGCCAAACTTAAAGTATTAAATTTCTTCCTTCTATCACACCGTGCAGAAACCTCAAAGCTCTTGCATTTTCCCAAAACTCTGTCATCCTTTTCTTGCCAGGCAATTTCCTCTCAACTTCTGCCAATTGTTTTCTATTGACACTCTTCCCTTGTAGGTGTAATCTAGTATTGAAAACTACATGTTGTCGTTTTAGCAGACAACAAGAAAGGTACTAGATACATGAGAGAGATTATCATCACCACTGAAAGTGGTTCCGATCTTCCGGAAAACCTTGTAAAAAAATACGATATAAAAGTAATTCCTATGCACATCGTCATGGATGCAACTTCCTATGCAGATGGAACTATCAGCGTAGATAAAATCTACGAATACTATAATGAAACCAAAAAAATCCCGACAACTTCCGCTGTAAACGTTGGCGAATACATTGACTTCTTTAATGAGATCCGCGCGGAACATCCGGATTGTGTCATCATGCACTTGGCATACTCCTCTCTGGCTTCTTCTACTTATCAGAATGCAGAGATCGCTATCCGCGAATTTGAGGATATTTATCTGATCGATACCAGAAACGTATCCGGCGGCTGCACTGCTCATCTTGCAAAGGCATATGAGATCATTCAGGCAAAAAAAGATACTGTGACAGATTACAAAGCTCTGGCTGACGAAATTGAATCCTGGAACAAAAAAGTATTCTGTTCTTTTATTCCGGGTAACTTAGATTACCTGAAAGCAGGCGGACGTGTATCCAATGCTGCATACCTTGGCGCTACCCTGCTTCGCCTGAAACCGCTGATTGAGATCGTAGATGGAAAACTTCTGGCTTCTAAAAAATACCGCGGTTCGATTGAAAAATTTGTGGATACATATATGGAAGAATATCTGGCAAAACATGATGTTTCCAGAAAATGTCTGTATCTGATGTACTCTAAAGGACTTTCTCAGGTAGCACTTGATCGTATGAAAGAAAATGCGATCCGATTTGGATTTGAGAGTTATGAGTATGTTATGACAGGATGTGTGATCAGCTGTCATAGTGGTCCGGGAGCAATTGGACTGGCTGGATGCTGCGAATAAAATTCCTTCGCATGTTTTTGAAAAAAATTTTCGGGTTATGTAAGAGAATCCCACATTTTTCATCTCAGTCTGAGTTGAGACTCCCACTTCTGCAAGTGGTGAGTA
>NZ_JRFU01000063.1 GCF_003122485.1 Eubacterium ramulus | reverse complement strand
GAAGAATATGTCAGCTTTCGCTGACCAGAATCACGCACCAAGTCTCACGAGCGTTCGACTTGAATAAGTTTTTTACAGAAAAAGCATAGAAAAAATAATGAATCTGTGAGAAAATATGTGGCAGATAAGCAAAAGAAATTTCAGGAGGCAAAAGAGATGAGAGAAAACCTTAACTGGGCGGTACTTGGTACCGGTGTGATTGCAAATGAAATGGCGCAGGCGCTGCAGAAAATGGGAAAATCTCTGTATGCAGTTGGAAACCGTACTTATCAGAAGGCGGTAGATTTTGCAGAAAAATATGGTGTAGGTAAAGTATATGATCAGATCGATGATATGTTTGAGGATGAAAATGTCGATATTATTTATATTACCAGTCCACATAACACACACTATACTTTTATGAAAAAGGCATTACAGTGTGGAAAGCATCTTTTAGTGGAAAAATCCATTACATTAAACAGCAGAGAACTGGATCAGATGATCGCACTGGCACAGGAGAAACATCTGATTTTGGCAGAGGCAATGACCATCTGGCATATGCCGATTTATAAAAAATTGTGGAATATCATAAAAGATGGAACACTAGGAAAAGTCCAGATCATAACAATGAATTTTGGCAGTTTCAAGGAATATGATATGAAGAATCGCTTTTTCAATCTGAATCTGGCAGGAGGAGCAATGCTTGATATTGGTGTCTATGCACTTTCCATTGTTCGTAGTTTTATGGATGAAACTCCGACCGATACATTAAGTCAGTGGAAACCATCCCCGACAGGTTCCGATGAACAGGCGACTGTTTTACTGCAGAATTCACAGGGGCAGATGGCAACAGTAGCATTATCCATGCATTCAAAACAGCCAAAACGCGCCATGATTAGTTGTGAAAAAGGATATATTGAAATTATGGAGTACCCACGCGCTGATAAAGCAGTTATCGTAGACGCCGAAACCGGGGAACGGACAGAAATCGCAGAGGGTGAGACTGCTAATGCACTGTATTATGAAATGCTGGATATGGAGCAGGCAGTGCGCAGCGGTAATGCAAATGGAATGCATCTGGAATATACGAAAGATGTCATGGACATTATGACAAAACTTCGGAAAGACTGGGGTATGAAATATCCGGAAGAGAACTGGGATTAGATTTTGCTGAAAAAGGAGATAACATAAATATGAAAATCGTAGTATTAAACGGAAGTCCACGTAAAGGTGGAAATACAGAAATCATGACGCAGGCATTTACAAAAGGTGCTGAGAAAAAAGGGCATGAAGTAGTCAACTTACCTGTTGGTACCATGAAAATCCGTGGATGTATGGCTTGCGAGTACTGTTTCTCTCATAATGGAGAATGTGCACAGAAAGACGATATGACACAGGTGTACGAAAAATTGAAAGATGCGGATATGGTTGTATTTGCATCTCCGATTTACTGGTTCGATATCACTGCACAGTTAAAAGCAGTCATCGACCGTTTGTATGTGGGGGCAACGGCAGGATTTCATTTTCATAAAACAGCGTTGTTGTTAGATGCCGGTGCAGATCATGTATTTGATGCGGCAATCGAACAGTATCGTGCAACGGCTGCTTATGTGAAGTGGGAGGACTGCGGAATCATTACTGTCCCAAACATGGAAAGCAAAGGCAGCATGAGTGCCTGTCCGAAACTGGCAGAGGTAGAAGCATTGGGAGAGTCTTTGTAATGCAGAAATACAGACATATTGTGCAGTATTATGAAACAGATAAAATGGGGATTACACATCATTCAAATTATATCCGTTGGATGGAAGAAGCCAGAATTGATTTTCTCAGACAGATTGGATGGGACTATGCAAAACTGGAGTCAATAGGCATTATATCTCCGGTTACAGCAGTAAACTGCAAATATAAAAAGAGCACAACCTTTGGAGATGTCATTGATATTGACGTCATAGTAGAAGAATTCAAAGAAGTAAAATTAAAATTGCAATATACTATGACAAATGAGCAGGGAGAAATTGTATGTCAGGGATATTCAGAACATGGATTTATCAATCCGGAAGGCAAGTTGATTCGGTTAAAAAGAGAATATCCGAACTTTTATCATGCATTGAGTGAACTGGCAGAGTAAGAAATGGAGGGATGAATCGATGAAAGCACATAAATGGTGGAGCATTGCGGCATTATTTTGTATGATCATGGCAATTTATTCAGGTCATAAAATAATTCATAAGGCAAAGTAAATTTATCAAAATGAATAATTTAGAGATATGCTATCTTAAGAGGAGAAGGATATGGCATTAAATTTACATGATGAAAAGAACAAATGGTTGGACTGGGCGATTGAAATCCAAAGTCTGGCGCAAGCGGGGCTGACCTATGGACATGACGTATATGATATGGAGCGTTATGAACGTTTACGGGAAATTTCAGCAGAAATGTTATCTTACAAAACAGATATTCCAGTAGAAAAAATAAAAGACTTATTCTGTAATGAAACTGGCTATCAGACACCTAAGGTTGATACCAGAGCAGCAATTTTCGAGGATGGAAAAATCTTATTAGTGCATGAAAAAAACGGAACCTGGTCGTTACCGGGCGGCTGGTGTGATGTTAACCAATCGGTAGCGGAAAATACGATCAAAGAGACATTAGAAGAAGCTGGTTTACATGTAAAAGCAGACCGTATGATCGCTGTTCAGGATCGAAATAAACATAATTTGCCGATATATGTTTATGGTGTGGTCAAGATTTTTATCCAGTGTTCTGTAATTGACGGGGCTTTTGTTTCAAATATTGAAACGACAGAGACAAAATATTTTGCAAAAGACGAAATACCGGAAAATCTGGCAAATGAAAAAACAACCAAAGAACAGATACTAATGTGTTTTGATGCGTATGAAGCGAAACACTGGAAAGTTTTGTTTGACTAAAAAGTAATTTATGATAACTTGGAGGAATGACATGAAATGCAAAAGAACGGTTCTGCCATTACTTGGAACTGCATTTGAACCTGGCAGACTGGCAGACACGCTAAATGAATTTGAGGATGAAGAACTGGCAGAAATTGCACAGGCAGAAGCCTATTTTTTTTCAGCACAGGCAGAAGCCTGTGTGAAAATTGTAGAAAAATATTTGAACAGCAAGGATGTGATCCTTCGTATGTCAGCGGATATGCTTTATACATTTGCAAACCTGACGCTGGGTGATGCGATGGCAGCGCAGATGGCGCGGGAAGATGTACATATCTGCCTGAAAAAAGCATTCGAGGACGAAATCGATCTGGAGACACAGGCATCTTGTTTGTTTGCATTATATGTCATTAGTGTGCTGATTCATATTCCACCGGAAAAAGAAATGCCGTTGTTAAGCGATTATTTGCGTTATCTTCCAGAAGGTCAGCGTCTGTTTGCTATGAATCTGTTGGCGCATGGTGCCTATCTGAATCAGGAATATGCAAAAGGACAGGGCATGGCACAAACTGCAATGATGATGGCAGAAAAAATGTATCCGATTCCATTTATTTATCTGAATTGTGTCAATGCCATGTGTCAGATCAATCAGAAAGATCAGGAAGGAGCCAGAGAGTCTGTGATTCGAGCATGGGAGATTGCAAGACAGGATAAACTTCTGGAGCCGTTCATTGAGCATCATGGATTGCTGCAAGGAGTTTTAGAAGTCTGGGTAAAACAGCGGGAACCGTATGTATATAAAAAAATGATGGATGGAGTCATTGCTTTTAGCCGTGGATGGATGAAAATTCACAATCCGGAGATGCAAAAAGCAGTGACGGATCTGTTGACTCCGGTGGAGTTTTCTATCGCGATGCTTGCTTGCCGTGACTGGACAAATCAGGAGATTGCAGAACATATGGGACTTTCAGTCAATACGGTAAAACATTACGTTTCTACGATTCTGGAAAAATTACAGATTGATAAGCGTGACAAGATCAAGGAATTTGTAAATCAGTAATGAAAAGTCAAAGAATAAAGTGTCAATTTTCAGAAAACAGAAGATAATAATTTATGCCTGTTTCAATGTTTGCTGAAATAGGCACTTTTTTGTGCCAAAACGGGCATGTAAAAACAACGAATAGTTTGATAAAATATAACCAACGAGATGGCTGCTCAGTAAAATACCTAAAACAGTAATAATTTTTTACATATAATGATATATACCTTGCGAACAGATACAGATGAGCAGTCATCAGAAATACTTTATATGAACGCAGAATAAGCATTCCCCCGATTGAAGTGTGTAGAGCACTAAGTGGTGGGTAAGCGGGATGCTTATGTCAGTGGGAGTTAAAAGCTCCCACTGACAGGTCACAAAGCGACTGCGTTCCTGAGCAAGTAGTGAAAGCGGATTGCAAATGTCCGCTTTACTTATAAGAAACATAGTCTTTTGCTAAATGGCAGAAGGCTTTTTTTCGTTTCCAAATCATATCAGGTTTATTGCTGAATTATAGCAGAAACAAAATAGTTAAAACAAGATGATATGTTGCGGAGCAATTTTTCAAAAAAGAAAAGCAATTTTTTGGATAAAAAATAAATAGGAAGTATGGAACTAAAATGATATAATAGACACAGAAACAAAGTAAAAAACAAATTACTCAGTTTACAAATCTTGATGAAAATAAATATGAGAAAAGGAATTTTGAATGGAAAAATACAGTATTAACGGAGTATCTTTACTCAAAAATGAAAAAGCAATTTTTCCAATGATGGGGGAGTTTCATTTTTCCAGATGCCCGGAACCGGAATGGGAAGAAGAAATCAGGAAAATGAGAGCCTGTGGCATGGATATCATAGCAACCTATGTTTTATGGATTCATCATGAGGAAGAAGAAGGTGTCTTTGATTTTACAGGACAGCGCAATCTGCATTATTTTTTGGAATTGTGCGAGAAATGGCAGATGCATGTGTGGCTTCGTATTGGACCGTGGGCGCATGGAGAGGCACGAAATGGTGGTTTTCCGGACTGGCTGCTGAAAAAAGGATATAAATTGCGCAGCGATGATCCGGATTACCTGGCATTGGTGGAACGTTTCTGGAAGAAAATTTATAAAGAAGTGGAAGGAACACATTGCATTCTTGGTATTCAGGTTGAAAATGAATATGGTCATGTGGGTGGTTTACGAGGTGTTGCCGGGGAGCAACATATGCGGACGCTAACAAAACTGGCAAAAACGATTGGTTTTGAAGCACCTTATTGGACAGCGACCGGATGGGGCGGTGCGGTACTTGGTGATCTGACACCGGTTATGGGCGGTTATTGTGATGCCCCATGGGATGCTTCTTTAAAACAGCTTCCGCCAAACAAAAATTATCTGTTTTCAACGGTGCGAAATGATGGAAATATCGGCAGTGATTATGCACCGGGGATGGAATTGTCATTTGATAAAGATGCGTATCCGTATCTGACCGCAGAACTTGGTGGCGGTGTGCAGGTGACACATCATCGCAGACCACGGGTGGCAGCAGAAGATATCGGAGCGATGTCAGTATGCAAACTTGGAAGCGGTTGTAACCTGTTGGGCTATTATATGTATCACGGCGGGACAAATCCGAAAGGAAAACTCAGTAGCTTACAGGAATCGACGGCGGTGGGTTCCTTTTGCGATGTCCCTGAACTTTCCTATGATTTTCAGGCACCGATCCGGGAATATGGTCAGATTTCAGAGACAGCAAAAGAATTGAAACTTCTTTCCATGTTTGCACATGATTATGGGGAGACATTTTGCAATATGCAGCCACAGTTTGCGGGGGATGACTGTGAGAGTACTTCAGTTCATACCGGAGATTTTCAGGATGCAGAAGATTTATCTGCATTTCGTATGATTACGCGCAGAAGCGGTGATCATGGCTATCTGTTTGTAAACAATTATCAGCGTGGTTATGAGATGGCAGAGCATAAAGATGTGATGCTGCGTGTTCAGACAGCAGATGGAGAAATAAGTTTCCCAAAACAGGATATTAAAAATGGAGCTTACTTCTTTTATCCGTTTAATTTTCTGCTGTCAGATGACGTGACATTACGTTGGATTAATCAGACACCATTATGCAATATTAACCGGAAACTATGGTTTTTCTATGGAAATGAAAAAATGCAGTATGAGGCAGATGAAAAACTGTCTGGCCAAGTGCTTATCAGTATGGATCGAATCTGGGCAAAATATGCATGGCGCATGAAAAAATATCCAAATATATTGTTTTTCAGTGCGTTACCTATTTTGGAAACAGAAAATGGGATAGAGGTAATTTGTCGCAGTGATCGTGCACAGAAAAACTGCTGGATAATCATGGATGCGACTGTGGAAGATGCTAAAACGTGGATTGACAATGGGTGGAAAAAACCAGATATCATTCCGGATTTTTTACATGTGGAAGGTGATGCATCCACAATTTGTGTGCTGAGTCATGATCTGACGGCAGCAGACAATCAGACTGTCGCGTCATTTACACATACAGATGTAAATAACTGCATTATACGGAAAGAAAAAAATGTTTTTCACAGAGCAGAAAAAACAGATTTTTCCGAGGCAGAAGCATGTGCGATTGACGATACTGGCAAAGATTATCAGGAATATGTGATTCGAATTTCCTATGACAAAGCATATGATGCAGCAAAAGAAAATATCTTCCTTCAGATTGATTTCCAGGCAGATCAGGCAGAACTTTACCTGAATGGCGTGAAAATTGCGGATCAGTATTACATTGGTGATGTCTGGGAAGTCAGTCTGAAACGATTTGATTTTCCAACGGAATTGATACTACGGTTGTATCCACTTGAGGAAGATGATAAGATATATCTGGAAACGCAGCCGGATTATGTAAATGGAAGATGTTGCAGTTTAAAGGATATCCGTTGCGTGTATGAGTATAAAGAAAAGTTGTAATAGTTGAAGGAGAAATGTTGTATGGAACAGCAAAATAATAAAGAACACCTGCATATTTTATGGACAAATGCAGATGTGACTACAGCAAAATTGATGGTGATGATGTATGCCAGAAATGCTATGAAAAATGGATGGTGGAAAGAGGTAACGGTCATTGTATGGGGTGCTACCGTAAAATTACTGGCAGAAAATGAAGAATTACAGGAAGAATTAAAACGTGCAGAATCCTTTGGCGTGAAATTCACCGGATGCATCGCCTGTGCGGAAGAATTAAATCTGGTAGATAAAATGAAAGAAATTGGTCTGGATCTGTACAAATGGGGACCACCATTGACGGAATTGATTAAATCAGGAGCACCGCTTCTTACGATCTGACAATACCAGGCGATATGTCTGCTATTTGGTTATAAAGTACATAGCGTGAGCGGATTGTGGATATCTGCCTGCTTTTTAGAGAATGTCCTCTGCCTGAATTGCGATAAGCAATGAGCAGGGGACGTTTGTCTGTAAATCTGCCCCTTGGAAAACATCAGCATTTTTGTTATAATGCAACTACTGGATTTTTGAAAGACGGGTGAAATAGATGGAAGAATATTTAAAAGATATATCAGATGGAAAGTTATATAGCAGCAACGATATGGTAAAAGTAGGCTGTCATGACTGCAATGGCTGTTCCGCTTGTTGTTGTGATATGGGTGAATCGATTTTGCTGGATCCGATGGATGTCTGGCGTCTGGAACGGAACCTTGGACAGAGTTTTGAACAACTGCTTGCAGGTGCGATCGATCTGCATGTGGAAGATGGTCTGATCCTTCCGAATCTGAAAATGGCATCATCTGCGACAGGACCAAAATGTTCTTTTTTAAATGAAGAAGGCAGATGTAGTATCCATGCATTTAGACCGGGGATTTGCCGTCTGTTTCCTCTGGGGCGAAATTATGATGGGGAAAATCTGAGCTATTTTCTGCTGACAGATGCCTGTCCGGCAAAAAATAAATCAAAGATGAAAGTAAGTAAGTGGCTTGAAATGGATGGAATGAAGGATTATGAGCAGTTTTTAGTAAAATGGCATGCGCTCACCAAATCTCTTCGTCAGACCATGCAAAATTGTGATGAAGAGGAAGCAAAACGGAAAAATATGCTGTTTCTTCAAATGTTTTATTTTACTCCTGTACAGCAGGAGAATTTTTATGATGGTTTCTACGAACGGCTTGAACAGTTTGAACGCAGATAAGCATTCCCCCGCTTCAAGTGCGCGGAGCACTAAGTGGCGGG
>NZ_JRFU01000062.1 GCF_003122485.1 Eubacterium ramulus | reverse complement strand
GAGTTTGTAAAAACACCGTTTTATCGTGTGTTAAACAGTATGGAATTTGAAGGCCTGACCATTGAAGGCGAATGGCGCGCAGTTCCCGGATCAAAATATTTTGGTACACCGAAACTTTATAAGGAAAACGGTTTTCGGGAAAAGAAAGATGCACAGGAATTGATCAACTGGATGAAAAGCCTGGAACCACAGGAAGCAGCAGTCATGTCAGTGGAGCGCAAACAGGAAAAGAAAAATCCACCTTTACTGTACAATCTGGCAGAACTTCAGAATGATTGTTCAAAACTGTTTAAGATCAGTCCGGATGAGACTTTACGTGTAGTACAGGAACTGTATGAGAAAAAAATGGTGACCTATCCGCGTACCGATGCCCGTGTACTTTCCAGTGCTGTGGCGAAGGAGATTTCAAAGAATATTTCCGGATTAAAAGGGATCAATATGGTGCGCCCATTTGCAGAAGAAATTCTTGAAAAAGAAAGCTACAAACAGATTGCGAAGACACGTTATGTCAACGATAAAATGATCACAGACCATTATGCAATTATTCCGACTGGTCAGGGACTTGGAGCTATGCGAGGTTTAAATCCGGTTTCACTGAAAGTATATGAGACGATTGTACGTCGTTTCCTGGCAATTTTTTACGAACCGGCTATTTATAAAAAAGTGAGTCTGACAATGGGGATGGAGACAGAGCGTTTTTTTGCTTCCTTTAAGGTGTTAGCTGATCCTGGGTATCTGAAGGTGATGGAATATTCCTTCCGGAAGAAAAAGACAGAAGATACAACCAGTCAAAATGATGCAGATTCCAATGAAAAGAGCGGAGATGCACATTTACTGGAGCAGATCGCAAAAATCAAAAAAGGTATGACACTTCCTGTAAATGGTTATGCCATCAAGGAGGGAGAGACTTCTCCGCCAAAACGTTACAATTCCGGTTCCATGATCCTTGCAATGGAAAATGCCGGACAGTTGATTGAAGATGAGGAGTTACGCGCTCAGATTAAAGGTTCCGGTATCGGCACAAGTGCGACCCGTGCGGAGATTTTGAAGAAATTGGTGAACAACAAATACCTCAGTCTGAATAAAAAGACACAGATCATTACACCGACCTTACAGGGAGAGCTGATTTATGATACCGTATCGGCATCTATCAAGTCATTGCTGAATCCCGAACTGACGGCAAGCTGGGAAAAAGGCCTGAATTATGTGGCGGAAGGTACGATCACCCCAGAGGAATATATGACAAAACTGACACACTTTATTCAGAGTCGTACAAGTGGTGTACTGGGACTTCGAAACCAGTATATCATAAAGGATTCCTTTGAACGGGTGGCGCCATTCTATAAAAAATCGCGCTAAGAATGTTTTGTGAGTAAAAAGATCATTACAGGTGTAGGTGTATCACGATTATCCACAACTGATATATGATCAACTTGGATTTATAATAAAGGCAAAGATCGATTCATAAAAAAATAGACAGTGTAGAGGTGCAGTGATCCTGAGATGAATATGTCAGTTTACGCTGACCAGAATCACGCACCACGTCTCACGTGCGTTCGACTTTAAATAGTAAAATAGAACTCTGACTTATGTGACAGATATGTTGCACAGATCAGGGTTCTATTTGTATTGGCAGGGTTGCAAAAAGCTATTTTTACCAACACGGATAATTCAGGAAAAAAGGACTGGAAAAAGAATGGAAAACGTGGCACAATAAGAGTGATGAAAAATATAGTATGAAAGGAATACGAATATAAAATGGAACAGTGTAAGATCACAAATATGTATGATTTAAATGAAACAATTGCAAAAGAATATATGGAGACAGCAGAGTACCCGTGGGAGCTTTTAGACGGACTTTCCGATTATATCAAAAAACTGGGTGCGACTCTGGATCCGGAGAAATATGAGAAACGTGGCGAAGATGTATGGGTTGCAAAAAATGCAAACGTTGCACCGACTGCATTTCTTGGAAGTCCGCTGATCATTGATGAGGAAGCAGAAGTTCGCCACTGTGCATTTATCCGCGGTTCAGCGATCGTTGGAAAAGGTGCAGTTGTAGGAAATTCTACCGAATTAAAGAACGTGATTCTGTTTAACAAAGTACAGGTTCCGCATTACAATTATGTAGGCGATTCCATCCTTGGATACAAAGCACATATGGGTGCTGGTTCCATCACTTCAAACGTAAAATCCGACAAAACATTAGTTGTCGTACGTGATGGCAAAGAAGAAATCGCTACCGGCAGAAAGAAATTCGGCGCAATGCTTGGCAATAACGTTGAAGTAGGATGCAATTCTGTACTAAATCCGGGAACAGTCATCTGTCCGGAGAGCAATGTATATCCGTTATCTGCAGTCCGTGGCGTGGTACCGGCACATTCTATTTACAAAAACCGCAATGAGATTGTAGAAAAACAGTAATTAGCAGAGACTTATTTGTGCTATTTTCGATACAAACAAAATTTTGTAAAAAAAATGTCAGAAAGTACTTTACGAATGGCAAAAAATGTGTCAAAATACATAAGGATGTTAAAAAAATAACAAAGTAATCCTGTGCAGAAAACCACAGTTGAAATACGACAGAAGATAAATCATGTTTTCTACGAAAAGCAATAGAGGATAGGTATAAGGTATGGGATCTCTTTCAAAAAACATTCATACATAGAAAGGAGTTTTACAATGATTTATTCCAAAGAAGTAGAATTGATGTGCCCGGTTGCAAAAGGCGCAAAACATGAACCTGCTCCAATCCCGGAAGAGGGAAAATGGGTTCACTCCAAAAAAATTGAAGATATTTCCGGTTTTACACACGGCGTAGGCTGGTGTGCTCCACAGCAGGGTGCATGTAAGCTGACTCTGAATGTAAAAGACGGTATCATCGAGGAGGCTTTGATCGAGACAATCGGATGTTCCGGTATGACTCATTCCGCAGCGATGGCAGCAGAAATTTTACAGGGAAAAACAATTTTAGAGGCATTAAATACAGATCTTGTCTGTGATGCGATCAATACAGCAATGAGAGAGCTGTTCTTACAGATTGTATATGGTAGAACTCAGAGTGCTTTTTCTGATGATGGTCTGGCAATCGGTGCCGGTCTTGAGGATCTTGGTAAAGGACTTCGTTCTCAGGTTGGTACAATGTACGCAACAAAAGAAAAAGGTGTTCGTTATCTGGAAATGGCAGAAGGCTATGTAACAGGCATTGCTCTGGATGAGGATAATGAGGTAATCGGATATCAGTTCGTAAGCCTTGGCAAAATGACTGACTTTATCAAAAATGGTGATGATCCGAATACTGCATGGGAAAAAGCAAAAGGTCAGTACGGCCGTGTAGCTGATGCAGCAAAAATCATCGATCCGAGAAAGGAGTAATGGACAATGGCTTTATTTGAATCATATGAAAGAAGAATTGACCAGATCAATTCTGTTTTAAATAGTTATGGAATTGCTTCTATCGAAGAAGCAGAGAAAATTACAAAAGATGCTGGTCTGGATGTGTACGATCAGGTAAAGAAAATCCAGCCGATCTGTTTTGAAAATGCATGCTGGGCTTATACAGTAGGTGCAGCAATCGCAATCAAAAAAGGATGCCGCAAAGCTTCTGAGGCAGCTGCAGCAATCGGAGAAGGTCTTCAGGCTTTCTGTATCCCGGGTTCTGTAGCAGATCATCGTAAAGTAGGTCTTGGACATGGTAACCTTGGTAAAATGCTTCTGGAAGAGGAGACAGAGTGCTTCTGCTTCTTAGCTGGTCATGAGTCTTTCGCAGCGGCAGAAGGTGCGATTGGTATCGCTGAGAAAGCAAACAAAGTACGTCAGAAACCGTTACGTGTTATTCTCAACGGTCTTGGAAAAGATGCAGCTCAGATTATTTCCCGTATCAACGGCTTTACATTTGTAGAGACAAAATATGACTACAAAGAAGCAAAACTGAACATTGTATATGAGAAAGCATACTCCAAAGGACTTCGTGCTTCTGTAAAATGTTACGGTGCTGATGATGTTCAGGAAGGTGTTGCAATCATGCATCATGAGAACGTTGGTGTATCTATCACAGGTAACTCCACCAACCCGACACGTTTCCAGCATCCGGTAGCAGGTACATACAAAAAAGAGTGTATCGAGCAGGGTAAAAAATACTTCTCAGTAGCATCCGGCGGTGGTACAGGACGTACACTTCATCCGGATAACATGGGTGCAGGTCCTGCTTCCTATGGTATGACAGATACAATGGGACGTATGCATTCTGATGCACAGTTCGCAGGTTCTTCTTCCGTACCGGCGCACGTAGAGATGATGGGGCTCATCGGAATGGGTAATAACCCAATGGTAGGAGCTACCGTTGCCGTTGCAGTTTCCGTAGAGGAAGCAGCAAAAGCTGGTAAATTCTAAGAAATACAGCAAAATCAATACTTCTAAGTAGTAGTATGGAGTAGTAAAAAGTACAAAAATGCGGTATATTAGTACACTGTTTATACATTATTAGTATACCGCATTAGTACACTTATTTTACTTTACTTATTTCTTCTTTTAACCATTCTATATCACGGTCGGTGTAAACGCGTTCTGTTATGTCTGTGATTTTATGGCCGACGATGTATTTCAAAGCATATTCATCAACGTTATATTTTTTGCACATAGTAATAAATTGTTTTCTTCCATCATGTGCTCTATGTTTTGGATTCATGTCATATTCTTTTACTATTTTTTCAAAACGATGCTTGTATTTGTCATATGTTAATTTCAATCTGTCTTTTTTCTTAGCACCATCTGTTGTGTTAAGCAAATACTCGCTGCCGAGTTCTTTAGCTTCGGTATATCTTCTAACAACAAGGTCTTTTATTTTTGGATGAATTGGTACAATTCTATCTGTTCCAGAATCAGTTTTCATACCCCCAATGATAATATTTTTTTCTAAGTCAACATTTTTCAACTCTATCAATCCAAGCTCTTGAGGTCTCCAACCCCCATAGCATTGAATCAATACCATATCTACATATCCTTCATATCGATGATTCCATAGAGTTTTCATTTCATCATCAGTGAATGTTATATGATCTACTTTTTCTTCCTCAATTGTTTTAATAACATCTTTTGATATTTCAAAGGCTCTTGCTGGATTCCGATTAATTATTTCATGCTCAAGTGCGTAATCAAACATTAAATTAAATACGGATTTCATTCTACTTTTCATGCCGGCTGAAGCTACAAATACATTGCCGTCATTATCTGTTCGTTTAGCATTATCGATGCATTCTTTTAATATTCCAGTGTTTACCGCTATCACTTTAGACTTATGTAAAATAGAACAGTAGCCCCACGCAGATCGAATTGCACGTTTGCTGCTATCAGATTTTAACGTTTTGAAATATCTTTCGGACCATTTATCGTACAGTTCTTGCATTGTAATACCTTTTTTGTCGAGGTCATATGGATTCTTGTTATATTCAACAAGCGCTTCATATGCTTCGTTATATGTACGAAAATATGCTTGTGGCTTCAGTAATTTCCCAATAGGTTTACCATTTTTGTCTTTTCCAACGGTGACCATAACTCTGTATCTATTTCTCAGGTTTTTATTTTTGATTTCTGTAATTCTCCCAAAACCATTTGGCAGTTTCAGTCGGCCATTCTTTTTCCTGACATATCCTTTAGAAACTGCATCTGGTTGAAGAGGAAAACCACAATGAGGACACATTATTGCTTTATCGCTAACTTGCAATCCACATTCTTTGCATTTTATTAACATTTTTACCAACCTTTCCCATTTGATTTACGATTACGCTTCATATATAACATATAGGTGTATAAATTGTCAATTAGTATACCAACAGAAATATTAGAACGAAAGAGGGCATGTATGAAACGAATTTGTAAAAAATGCGGAACGGAAGTAAAACATTATGATCGAGTAAAAAGAGTCGTGAGGGGCAAGGGAGGTAAGAAGTACCATATTTGGTTGGATCGTTATATTTGCCCAAGTTGTGGCGAGATACATAGAGAACTACCAGAAGATATTTTGCCATATAAACAGTATGAATCTGAAATTATTCATGGCGTTGTAGAAGGATTAATTGATGAGGAAACATATGGTTTTGAAGATTTTCCATCCTCAATGACTATGCATCGATGGAGAAATGAAGAGAAAAATGTATTTATATTTCCATATTCTTCCACTGAGGTTGTTTTAACAAAATGCTATTAGTAACCTAGAATAGCCGTTGAAAGGAGGCAAAAGCCAATGAATGAATTTATATTTGAAACTGGATCTGTTCCAGTACGGGTAGCAGCGAGAGTATACGGAAAGGACGCATCTTGGGTTAGAGCGGGCATTATATGCGGATGGCTTCCGATAGGAACAGCAACTAGAGACGGCGAACGGGTTACAGATTTAAAACAAATGGACAGCCGATACGGGAGAATAAATTATTATATTTCCCCGAATAAGCTTTATGAGGAAACAGGATTTATATGGAAGGGGGAAAGAGTATGAGCTGCGTACGATCTGAGATATCTAAGAAGAATCCATATTGGATACCAAAACACAGGTACTTTGAGTTGAAGCATTTTTGCCTTCAATACCCAGATTGGAAAAATGAGTATGCTGCGTTACTTGGTGTTAATTCTTTATCTAGTTTAAATTTCAGTAAATCTAGGTTAAAAAATATAGCTGACCGGACTAGTGATTCAGCGATAAGACGATTGTATTTTTCAGATCGAATGAGAATGGTTGAACAATCTGCTATTGACGCCGATCCGGACATATTTGAATATTTGCTGAAGGGTGTGACAGCTGGGTATTCGTATACATATTTAAAGACCTATTGCGATATTCCATGTAGCAAAGATTTTTATTATGACCGGTACCGGAGATTCTTTTGGTTGCTAGACAAGGTTAGAGAATAATTCGCGAAGCAATCAAGTCCTTTAATGAGTAAAAGAAAGGAGGATTCATAAAATGGATCAGAAGCAACTCAAAGCAGCAAAAAAATCACGGGAGTATACTGTGAAGAAAATTAGTAAGAAAAGCAAAGATGAGATTTACACCTTATTAAGCTGGCAGAACGATATGACATTTAATCGTATCAATCAGCTTGATTTAGGGTCTAAAACCAAAGCTGAACTTATTAAAATTATTAAGGATCATGAGTATACAGATCGAGTGATCGTCGACGCTTTGATTAGAAAATCTGAGAAAGAGAAGTAATTTCTAAACTCAAAGAGGTGAGAGAGGAAACCGTAGGAAAACCTACGGCAACCTCTTTTGCTTTTTACAGCAGACCAGATGCTTTTGCTAAGATGTCAGATAACCATGAACATTCATTAAGACGATTGCTAATTGCTGACTGTAAATCCATATCAGCATACTTAGATTCGAACACCTCTGAATAGGTCCAACTATCGCCATATTCTTCCATGGTTTCAATAAATGTGTTAATTTCAAGGTCTGTCATAAAGCTCACCTCTTTCTTTTTTTGATTATTCATCCTTTGGCTTTTTTGGGATGTGCATATATGATACCACATATAACTACAAAAGTAAATATGTAACGCGTTAAAAACAACTCCTTTAATGAGACTAAATTAAGTACAGAAAGGAGCGGAAAAATGAAATTTATTATGTTAGGTACTCTGTGTATAATTATTGGATTTATATCCATGTTATTCACAGATGGAGATGCAACATATTTAGTTCTAATGACCATATTCGGAGTAGGACTGATATTTGGCTCAAAAGAATTTGAGAAGGAGGGGCTCTGAACAAGGGCTCTTTTCTTTTTCACGAAATGCACAGTGTGTTTTATGACAGAAACAATCGGTAAGTATGAAAGGAGAGATTATTATGATTAGTTGGATTGTAATTGGTTTTTTGGTAGCTATTGGCTGGTTTTCTGGAAAAATAATATTCAGTATAATTGAAGAGATATTATTTGAGAGATTACATAGCAGTAAATATTATAGAATTATATGCAAGAAACAGACGATTAAAAAATCTAACGATTCAAAGAAAATGATGATTGGCTTTCTGAGAGACGACGAGAGATTCTAACACAGGGTCTCTTTTCTTTTTGTCATTGCAAATTAATAGTAACTGTAATATAATTATTTTAATCATTTATTTACGGAGGAGAAAATTATGAAAAGATTATTAGTTGGTATTTTATGCGGAATGTTAGCTATTAGCACTTTTGCTGGTTGTGGGAGTACGAAAGATGACAGTAAGCAAGAAACGACAGCGTTTACATGGCCTACTAACGAGTTGGCTCAAGCTATACCAGTTGCAGATATATCTTCTGGAGAGGTTGATATTGACAGCGACACTCTATTAGTCATCAATTGGTATAAAGCATCATTAGACGATTATAATGACTATATTAATCAATGTAAAGAAGCTGGATATACAGTAGATCCAATCGAATTCGATGAATATTATAGTGCAAAAAATGAAGCCGGATACAAACTTGGGGTTGATTACGAAGACGATGATAAAGAGATTCGAATTCAGGTTAGCCATTATAGCGACGACTCGGATCCATCAGATGATTCTTCAGCTCCTACAGAAGATGCGACAAGCGATACGACTGAGAACACTGACTCTTTAACAACCGACCAATCAACTGATGAATCAACAGATTCTACAGGTATTCGTCCAGAAGTGAAAGAGTTTCTTGATAGTTATGAATCCTTTATGAATGAATATGCTGATTTCATGGAAAAATATAATAATTCTAGCGATGTTGCATCTATGATGAAAGACTATACTACATACATGACAAAATACGCTGACTTCACACAGAAATACGAAGACCTTGGTGACGATGATCTTAACGATGAAGAACTCAAATATTACGTGGATGTTCAATCCAGAGTCACAAAACGATTAATTGATGTTGCGAATTAAATAATCTCTACAGAGGCCTACTTCATTGCGAGTGGGTCTCTTTTTAATCTTCGCGAAATAAGCATGCTCCTTTATGAAACAATAATAACAAAACTATTAATTATAAAGGAGATTATATTATGAAGAAAATGATTATTGCAGTTATGGGAGTAGTTTGTGGAGCAGCTATTATGATGGGTGTTACAGTAAATCATTACCAGACAAAGATTGCAAATTTAGAAAATGAAGTAGAATCTTTAACAGATGACTATGAATCATTGAAAAGTGATAATTATTACTTATCACAAAGATATGATAATTTATCATCTGATAAAGAAGAACTTGATTCTCAAGTTTACAATCTCATGGAAGGTAAGAATTACGAGATAACCATCGATCATGATGGAGATTCATATACTTACACACAGAAAGGCAAAGGTTTATTCAAGAAAACATCTAAAAGAATAGTAAGTGTTAGTGATGTATCAATAGATTAGAGACTTCGGTCTCTTTTCTTTTTATTTTTTTCGCATAATAAACAATTCCTTTAATGAGAGAATAACAACAAAATTCAAAAGGAGGATTTTATTATGATTAAAGCTTGGAAAGAGTACAATGAGAAAGTATGGAAACCTTATGGAGAATGGATGAAGAAATACTGGTGGGTATATCTTATATTCACATTCACATCGTTTGCTATACTCTGGATTTGGCTCAAATGGGAAAGAATCAAAGAGAAAATCAAAGATTTGAAACATAAGTTATTAAATCGTAAGGGGGAGGCTTAGGCCTCTTCTTTTTATTTTCGCGTACAAAACAACTTCTATAATGAGAGAAATAGTTAGTCTATGTGGTAAGGCACCGGGTAACTCCGGAGAAATGGGTTCGAACCCCATACCGTTTCTCTTGTTTTTTCGCGAGAAAAACAACTTCTATAATGAGAGAAAGGCAGTTGACTATACTGCATAAATGCTAAAGGCGAGAAGGAATCAAAGATTTAGCACTTTCTCTTCTTCTTTTCCGTACGCAGGTTACTGGAAAAGTATTTATATTTATACAAGTAAAGAAAGGAGAGAAGTGTAATGGTACAGGGATTGATGCTCACGGTTGTGATCTTTGGAAGTTTATTTGGCGCTGGTTTCCTCTTGGGAATTATGGTCGCTGATCAGAGAGCATCCAAACATTCTACAAAAGGGACATTCTCAGTTGAAGAATTAGAGGATGCTCCTGGTTACGGAAAAATACATATCGATTTCGGTGGTCGTATTGATAAAGATGCTGACAAAATTATCTTACACCGAACAGATTCGCCAGAATAACAGGCTCTATTATGAAGTAATGAAAAGGAGGATATATTTATGAGCTTCAAAGAAAAATTGTTGGAAGAGTGGGAATCTACTCAGGAATTATTGGCTGGATTAGATCCAAAAAACGATAAGGACGCATACAAAGCTTGTGCGGACAGGATTGGTTCTATCGAGAGGCAAATAGCAGATTTGGAAAAAGCCGAAAATGACCTTGATTTTAAAGCTGCTGAAATTGATATGGAAGCAGAGGATAAAAAAGAGGATAAAAAAACGGAAAAGAAAAACCGAATCGTAGGTTTTGTGATCGATGGCGTCAAGATTGTTGCGCCAATTGCTGGAGCGTTCATCTTCGGATGTATCAGCATGAAATGGGAA
>NZ_JRFU01000061.1 GCF_003122485.1 Eubacterium ramulus | reverse complement strand
TACATTTATCACCAAAATAAAATCGAGCGCGATGGTACCCATACATGTGGCGCAGCAAGTTGTTTTAAGGTGTTGGGATAATGCATTTTTACACATATCGAAAGGAGAACATATTTATGAAACTTAATGATTACGAAATAAAAAAGAACCATGATATTTCTTTTTGTAAAAGCAGACTCAATGACGCGAATCTGCTATTTGACAGCGGGAACGTGGACGATGCAATAATAAACGTTCGAGTTGCCATTCGAGCAATAAAAGATTATCCGGACGTGGTTAAAATGTTTCTTGAAACCCTTGAAGAATCAGATTGTCCGGAATTTGTGTTATGTGTTGCTGACATATTAGTGTCATGAGATACCACTTCGAACCACCTAAAATATTTTCAACAGCTTATGGTCAAACGTACGAATGCGATCATCCAGTGTATAACAAATGTACTTTATATTTGATCGGCGATAAAGGTCTGGCAGTTATTCAACAGAAATACGTAAAAGAGACCAAAAGTACATATTGGACAAAAATAGATCCATGGCTTACCGATCAATTATATTTGCATCCTGGATTTAAGAAGTTTTTTGATGAAAGAGCTGGCGAGTGTGTAAATGATTTGTATCCAACAGTTACAATCAGACAGATTATGTGGGCTTTGAAAATGAAACCGATAAAAAGAGAGCGTTGGGAAACATGTTTCGATAGAAGGAATATTTGATTTAGATAGCTGATTATTTTTCAAGGAGGAAATTAATATGAACAAAATGATTAAAGTTTGTGTAATTGGAAGTATCGTATATGGAGTGATGGAATTTGCATATTCGTTTGGTAAAGGACGGATGTTAGGTATTTTAAAAGCTTACAACGCTTCTGCCGAAGATTGCATAGATTTATTATCTAGCGACAAACGAAAAAAAGCACGATTCATATCAAGAGTAGCTAAAAATACTGCAGAATATAAAGCTTCAAAAATCGAGTCATAGATTCGTTACTATTTTCGCATAATAAACAGTTTCTTTTATGGAATCATAAACAAAGGAGGATACTTATTATGTTCAGAAAAAAGAGAGATGCTATGGAAGCAGTTATTAAAGGTCAAAGCGATATTTTAGAAATCGTAAAGGCTCAACAGAAATCCATAGATATTTTGATTAAAAATCTGACGGATTTACAGAAAGTTTGTTTAGAACAGATTCATGAGGAGGAGGCATAAGCCTCTTCTTTTTATATTCGCGAGTCAAACACTTCCTTTAATGACTAGATGAAAAATATTAAAGGAGGTATCGTTATGATATTATTTACAATTTTAGCAACAATATTAACTATTTTGGTGGTAGCCACCGTACTAATTATTAGTGTATTTGGTGCAGTTGGTATCATTATATTTGGTGACGTTATTGTATGTATAGTGTTAATAGTATTACTGATGAAATGGCTCATTAGTAGAAAGAAAAAATAGTCAACAGAGAGAAAGGTCAACAATGGCTTTTCTCTTTTATTTTTTCAGCAAATCGAAAGGAGGAAATCTATGAATAAAACCAAAGCCGATGAAATATTGAGAACCCGTGAATACACGCTTATACTTCTGAAAATAGATGATGTGCATTTGGGATATGCAGTGTATCAAAGCACGAGCCGGAATCGTCAGGTTATATTAGAATGGTACGATAGCGAAGGTTCTGTCCGTGCCGAAACTCTTTCTACAATAACTGACATGTATGGATGTATGTTTCATAAACCAGTATATTTACCGGTTTTAGAAATGAAAGCATTTATATCAAAAATAGAACAATTCAGAAAGGGAGATTACGATGAAATCTAAAGCTTTTATCCAGAGAAATTCTGCGACCGTATTGGCTATCGCTGGAGCAGTAGGTGTAGTGGCGACTGTGATTACAACAACCAGAGCAGCACCGAAAGCTCTTAGATTACTCAAAGAGGCTGAAGAACTTGAAAAACATGAACTTACAATTTGGCAGAAAATGCAGGTAGCCATTCCGGTTTATATTCCAGTAATCTTAACCGGATCAGCTACAATATTCTGTATTCTGAGTTCAAACATCCTTAACAAAGCATCTCAAGCGTCACTGATGAGCGCGTATGCAGTATTGGATCAGTCATTCAAAGATTACAAGAGAAAACTTAAAGAATTATATGGAGAAGAAACACATGAACGTGTAATGGAATCCTTAGCAATCGAACAAGTAGATGCCCCGAGGATTACTGCGGTTTGTATGTGTGATGTTATTGATTTATCTGGTGATCCGTCATTATGCGGGCCGGAGCTATTGTTCTACGATGCGTTATCAAAAAGATTCTTTAATTCAACACTGGAATCTGTCTTATCCGCTGAATACCATACGAATAGAAATTATATTTTAGCCGGGTGTCAAGTGGTTAACGAATGGTATGATTTCTTGGGGTTGATGCATGTAGAAAATGGAAACGACATGGGGTGGGTTCCCATGGACGAGGGAGAGTTCTGGATTGATTTTAATCATAAAAAGGCAAGTCTGGAAGACGGAACACCATTCTGGATTATTGAAATCATGCAGACTCCATATCCAGATATTGATATGTTGTGATTCGCAAAAATTTCAAACACCTTAATGAAAGGAGGATGTAGACACTATGAAGAAAACAGATTGGAGTAAATTTGCTATTGTAGCGATTAATGCACTCGCAGCGATTGTAATTGGTGTGATTTCAGAGAATCGTGCAGAGAAGCAGATTGACGAAAAAGTGGAAGAGTATCTTGCTCAGAAAGAACAGGAGGAGGCTTAGGTCTCTTCCTTTTATATTTTTCAAGGGAGGAAACATATGTTGTATGAAGAAAATATAAAAATTCCGAAAAATACAGATATGGATATGGTAGACGCATATTACGTAGTAAAGGTGTTTACCAAAGGAAGTAAATTTGGAATCGGTAACGGTCGCATTCATAAGCTATGTATCAAAATTGATGGAAAAATCACAGCAAGATATGATCGAGGATGGGACATTATGCCTGCTGAAGACGACATGGCGACACAGAATCTAATTACTTTTCTTATGCTTACGTATAGCTAACAGCAAAAGAACAGGAGGAAAGACAAAATGACAATGACTGAGTTCGACAAATTGAAAATCGGAGACGAAGTCGTATTAAATGGGCATTGTAAAAGAAATGCAGGTGTCCATTGTACGGTCATAAGTATTGATGGTTTCAACAGAACCGTTGATATTCAAACCGTTAATAATGAACCGATTTATATCTCGTGTGGCAACAAAACAGGCATTAAGACGATTTGGAACACTTTTAGTTATCAATCAATAAATTTAGCGTAGAAAGGAACTGATAACATGACAAATTTTATTGGTAACATTAGAACAGGGATTAGTAAAAACAGTCCAGCACTTCTTACAGCAGTAGGGATAGGGCTTGGAATTGGGGCTACTATATCTGCGGTAACGGCAACTCCAAAAGCTTTGAGACTAATTGACGAAGCGGCTGAGATTGCTGAGGAAAATGAACAGGAATTCACCAAAAAAGATATTTTTATAGCTGCATGGAAACCGTACATACCATCATTTATTTTAGGCGGATTATCTATCACTTGCCTGATCGGTGCAAATTCAATCAATCTCAGACAGAAAGCAGCTCTGGCTACGGCTTGTAATTTGTCAAAAGAAGCTTTATTCGACTATCGACGCAGAGTTGTTGAGGAGATTGGCGAGGAAAAAGAGCGCGTGATCAATCAGAAAGCTAAAGAAGATAAAGCAAAACGGGTTGTCAAAAAAGAACCGGCTACTAAAACGATTGTTATTGGGAATGGAGATTATAAATGTATTGATGTTATTTCGAACTATCCATTCTCATCAAACAAAAACAAAATTGAAGCTGCAATTAACAAACTCAACCGTACAATGACATATGACATGTACGTCTCTTTATCAGATTTATATGATGAGTTAGGTATTCCTCACACAAAGATCAGTGACGAACTTGGATGGAATCTGGATGAGGGATTGATCGAGGTGTCGTTTGATTCCATTGTCGGTGAAGATGGAACGCCTAGTCTGGTTATGGATTATACCGTAGCCCCGAGATATGATTTCTCAAAACTTATGTAAACGCGAAAATTTCAACGTCTTTAATGACAGAATATAAAAATTATTATAAAGGAGGACATAACAATGTCAGATGAAAACAAAAAAGTAGTAGAAATGGAAACTGTAGAGGATGTAGAAGTAACTGAAGTTGCTGAAAGCAAACTTGATAAAGCAAAAGCAGGATTCAAGAAACACGGTAAAACTATCGGTATGGTAGTTGCTGGTGTAACTCTTGGAATTCTTGGATATGCTTTAGGTTCAAGAAAATCAAATGGAGGCAACTACGATTACGACGAAAATGTAGTTGACAGCTACTGCACTGTGGAAGATGTTGACGAGAGTCCAGTAGAATAATTATATTCTAGGCTGAGGGGCATACCTGTAACAAGGTATGTCTCTTTTTATTTTGGAGGTAACGTATGGCGGTATATAGATATGATGGACCGGTGATGGAGTTCGATAAGTGTATTTCAAATAGATGGCAGGGGGAAACAACCGCGTCTTCTGAGAAAAAGGCACGTAGCAATCTGGCGTATCAGTTTAAGAAATGGGCGAAGCGTACAGCCGATTCAAGAATCACATTACCAGGGAAATTGACAATTATGGAAGCGTAAAAGGAGCGTAAGTATGGATATCAATAATCTTCCAGCAAATTCTCACAGATCAAAAGAGGAGAAAGGGGAAAAAGAAAAGAAAAAAGTTGAAAAAGTTGTAACCGGTAAGGTTAAAACCAGAAAGAAAACCAAAGCTTCTAAATTTACTGATGCATTCGTATCTGAGAATTCTGGTGGCGTAATGGAGCATACAGTTATGGATATTTTGGTTCCAGCTATTAAAAATACTGTTCTGGATATAGTTTGGGACGGAATTAATATCATGTTCTTTGGTGATACAAAACCGAAAGGAAATCGTGGAGGCAACAATAGACCAAATTCAAGCTACGTTTCGTATAGATCATATTCGGATAATTCCAGAAGAGACGATCGCAGTTACACAAGAAGATCAGTGTATGAATTTGATGATATTTTACTTGAGAGTCGTGGAGAGGCAGAGGACGTATTAGACAGTCTTGATGCTATAATCGACGATTATGGTTCAGCTACAGTTGCAGATTTATACGAGCTTGTAGGAATCACCGGTAATTACACAGATAATAACTACGGATGGAAAAATCTTCGTAATGCAGATATTATTCGTGTTCATGGCGGAGATTACATGATTCGTTTCCCGAAAGTGGTACCAATTAAATAATTTATATACAAATCGAAAGGAGAAATTAGTATGAACAGAAAAGAGATTTTAAACAAGGCAGAAAGCATCATTAACGGAGAGCGTGAAGGCGCATATGGCAAACCGGAGGATAGCTTTGATCGTATTGCTCAGTTATGGAGCGTGTATCTGAACCATGATATTTCATCTGTTGATGTGGCAAACATGATGGTATTGCTCAAGGTAGCTCGTAATGCGGGAGGAGTGTATAAGGACGATAACTGGATTGATATTTGTGGCTATGCAGCTCTCGGTGGAGAAATTCAGAGCAAATTTGATTACGACGGTTTCGGACAGTTTATGAATAAACCTGTTGAAGGAACAGATGAAAATATCCTTGGCGAAGCAGGTGCAGCTGGTGACCCAAAAGGTGATGATATTCCGTATCCAGTAAACGTTATGGCGTTTGATAACCCAGTAGAGGCTGCTATCGCTCTTAATGGAATAAAACAAATTATCAAGCGCTATGGCTCATGCTCGATCAATGAATATTATTATATTTGTGGCGAATCTGGCTGGCGCGGATATATGAAAGAAAAATATGGATGGAATGATCTGCATAAATTATTATCTGGATATGGTATTGGACTTTCTGCATCTGGCAAATGGGTTCTTAAAATGCCACCAGCAGTAAAATTAGATAGGGGAGAGAACAAATAATGAATATTAAAAGAGCAGGTAAAAACATCGTGGTTGAAACCGAAAAGCCGATGACATATAGAATTGGTTTCAATGACGGCGATGAAACGGAATTGAATGTCAGCAATATGTCTGAATTAGAAGAATTGTGGTTATCACTTTGTCCGGAGTTTGGCTGTGCGCCAGATAGCGTAGATTATGTGCACAAAGTAGGTTATGAGGAGGCAGAATAAAATGAAAGCTAATATTATGAATAAAATGACAAGATCGCTTGGAAAAGTAAAACTGAAAACTATGAAATACAGCCCGGAGATTCTTTTGGTCTCCGGTATTGTTTTGGGTGTGACAGGAGCTGTAATGGCTTGCAAAGCATCTACGAAACTGAACGACATTATGGAATCTCATAAGGACGACATTGCAGCTGTAAACGATGCTGAAGAGCACCCAGACAATCTTCCCGAAGAGTATACTCCAGCTGACGCGAAGAAAGACCGTATGATCATTCGTGCGCAGACAATGGTTAAACTTATCAAATTGTATGGACCAGCAGTAGCAATGGGTACATTATCTGTAATGTCAATTCTGGCATCTCACAATATTATCAGAAAGAGAAATCTTGGACTCGCTGCAGCATACGCGTCTGTAGATAAAGCGTTCAAGGATTATCGTAAACGTGTGGTTGACAAATTCGGTAAAGATCTGGATCAGGAGCTTCGATTTGATACTCATGCGGAGGTTGTAAAAGAAAAAATCAAAGACGAAGATGGTAAAGAGAAGACTGTAAAGTCTACATACAACGTATACGATCCGGAACGATTCAGCGGATATGCAAGAGTATACGCCGAGGGTTGTAATGGTTGGACCAAAGACCCAAGCCACAATATGTGGGTTCTTAAAAGCATCCAGTCTCAGTTAAATGATCAGCTGAAACGAGATGGTTTCTTATTCCTGAATGATGCATATGAGGCTCTTGGTTTCCCTCGTACAGCAGAAGGACAGGTAGTCGGATGGCTTTATTGCGATGATAATGCTGTTGGCGATAATTTCGTTGACTTTGGTATTTTTGATGATATGTACAAAGCCAAAGAGAATTTCATCAATGGTTATGAACGCAACATCATTCTTGATTTCAATGTAGACGGACCGATTGTAAATATGATGTGAATGGCAGGTCTGAATACCACAGTATCGGGAAATAAGTATAGAGATCTCATCGATCGAAAGTAAAAATGTTTTTATCAAAGGAGGATCCATAGTATGACTGGAAGAGAATTGATTATTTATATTTTAGAAAACAATCTGGAAAATGAGGAAATATTCAGTGGCGATACGGTTAATTTACCGGGTTTACTTACGCTTGAGGAGGCGGCAGTAAAAATGAACACTGGTGTTTCCACAGTCCGAACCTTATATACACTCGGCAAGATTGAAGGTTGTCAGATTGGCGGACAAATTTATATTTGTGATAAGAGAGCGAGTAAAGTATGATATTACGAAAAATAAGGGCTTTTGCCATGGTTACTCTACTGAGTTTATCTATTTGTAGGCCGATTAATGCATCGGCAACTACAGCAGGAATATCGTTGGTAACTATCCAACTCTTAAAGCCTACATACATTGGATATACTACTGCATCTGTTAACGTTCGGCTATCTCCATCTACAGATTCTGAAATTCTTGATACTTATATTTTCAACACGCAAATTGAATATTCTGATTATGACGACGAATGGGTATCTATTAATCACGATGGTCAAACTGGATATCTATATAAAAGCTACATTTCAAAGCAGTCCTGTGCATATATTGATTATGATGCTCCGGAGACGTCCGGGTACAAATCATTCATGGATTACAATATGATCACAGACCGTAGTTCAGCTCAGTATATACTGCAGAATACTGAAGCTTACACAGGAAAATTTGGTATTCGACAAGTCGATGGACGATATTGTGTCGCCATTGGTTCGTATTTTACATCGGAAATTGGAACCTGGTTTGACTTGGTATTAATGAACGGGACAGTCATTCCATGTATCCTCGCCGATCAAAAAGATGACAATGATACCGATAGTGCTAACATTGTTACAAAACATAATGGTTGTATGTCTGAATTTGTAATAGACTGGGATAATTTGAACCGATCTGCAATGCGTGATGGAGATATTTCGAGTTGCACTGAATCTTGGAATAGCCCTGTCGATTACGTAAGGGTGTACGAAAAGGAGGATTAAATCGATGAGAAAATATACATTTGTATTTGTCACTTTAGCAAGCATATTCTTCATGGGAGGAATCGCCATATTACAAAGGGGTTGAACGGTATGGATAAAATCGAAAGGATGCTATACATGTTGCAAATGTCACTGAGCACAAGTAAGAAGCGACATATTACAGGCGGTGTATTTTTGAGTCTATCGTTATTTTTCGGTGGCCTCGCAATAACTGCTATAACATTGAAACCCGACGATAAAGAGGACGACGTAACAACACTATATAAGGAGTATGAAGAAGATGAATACATGTAAAAATTTATTGATATTTTTAGCAGGCGCAGCACTTGGAACAATTGTTACCGAACGAGTATTAAAAACAAAATATGAACAGATTGCAGAGGAAGAGATTGCATCTGTAAAAGAAGTTTATGCAAAGAAAATGAAAAAGCTGGAAGAGCCAACCGAAGGCGATACAGAACCAGAACCGACAAAAGAAGAGGTTAATCAGTATCGCGAAATGGCATCCAACTATACTAACTATTCAAAAATAAAAAAGGAGGATGAAAAAGAAGTGGTAGAAGTTTATACACCACAGGTGATTTCGCCTGATGAATTTGACACTAATGATTTCAAAACACAGACATTAACATTATACGCCGACGGCGTTCTGGCGGATGAATACGATAATGTGATCACAAATGTTGATGAGATTGTCGGTGAGGAATCATTAGATCATTTCGGTGAATACGAAGAAGATACAGTATATGTCAGAAATGAGGAGCTTGAAACAGACTTCGAGATTCTCAAGGATGACTCCAACTATAGAGATATGTTTTAAACAGGAGGTAGCCTATGGATATTAACGACGAATATTATAAATGGTTACGTTCTATCGTCGATAAGCATATACGCGATATTTCATATGGCTACCTATTGGATGCGTTATATCACAGAGAGTATGATCCAGCACTTCCAATGGATAGTAATAGAGCCGGTGACGGATTAGGGCTTCGTTACCGGTTTTCTGATTTGAAAAGATATCGCTATGAGGATGTCGAAGCTGCATTGCCAGAGACATGTTCAATGCTTGAAATGATGATTGCACTGGCCTTACGCTGTGAAGAAACCATCATGGATAATCCACAAAAGGGAAACCGGACAAAACAATGGTTTTGGCAAATGGTAGCAAGTCTTGGATTATCTTCTATGACAGATGATAATTACGATCGTAGATATGTTCGACTCATACTGAATCAATTTATGAGGAACGATTACGAGCCAGATGGTCATGGCGGTTTGTTTACAATCCATGGAAGTAAGGACGACTTGCGTAACGTTGAGATCTGGGTACAGCTTTTATGGTACCTAGATACAATTTCATGAGAGGAGATAAATTGATGTAATATGGATTTTTTTAAAATCGCAACCCGAACCAAAAAACAGGGTGTGGTTGAAATATATCCCAAATTTATCATTAATAATCGAAGCACAGATTTAATGATTCGCGGCGGAGATTTTTATGCTATTTGGGATGAAGAGAAGCATTTGTGGTCCACAGATGAACAAGAAGTTGTCAGGATTGTAGACCGTGAGATCAAAAAATTTGTTGCTGAGTACAGAGAGAAGACAACTGATTCTCTTATCCCGTTATATATGTGGGATTCTGATTCTGGTTCGATCGACTCGTGGCACAAGTATTGTCAAAAGCAGCTTAGAGATAATTTTCATCCACTTGACGAAACATTGATATTCTCTAATGTGGAAACGACCAAGGAAGATTACGCAAGTAAAAAACTCAATTACCCACTGGAACCTACAAATATAGATGCATACGAGAAACTTATCTCTACTTTATATTCTGAAGGCGAGCGGCACAAGATTGAGTGGGTTATTGGGGCTATCGTTACCGGAGCTTCTAAGACATTACAGAAGTTCATGGTGTTTTATGGAGCTGCGGGTAGCGGTAAATCAACAATCATAAATATTATCCAAATGTTATTTGAGGGTTACTATTCGGTGTTTGATGCGAAAGCATTGGGCTCTGCTAGTAACTCTTTTGCTTTGGAAGCTTTTAAAACTAACCCACTTGTGGCTATCCAACATGATGGTGACCTGTCAAAGATTGAGGATAATACAAGATTGAATAGCTTGGTTTCGCATGAACTTATGACCGTAAATGAGAAATTTAAGTCTACATATTCAAATAAGTTCAATGCATTTTTGCTTATGGGTACGAACAGACCAGTAAAGATTACAGATGGCAAATCTGGTCTTATTCGAAGATTGATTGATGTTACTCCATCTGGTAATAAACTGGGCGTTAAAGAATACATGAAAGCCATGCGAGAGATACCGTTTGAACTTGGTGGTATCGCGTGCCATTGCAGAGATGTATATTTAGAAGATCCGGGTGCGTATGATACTTACGTTCCGATTGCAATGTTAGGAGCTTCCAATGATTTCTACAACTATGTAATTGACTCATATCATGTGTTTAAATGAGAAGATGGAACATCTCTTAGATCTGCTTGGGAAAGATACAAGACATATTGCGAAGAAGCTAAAGTACCGTTTCCGTTGTCGCAGAGGAACTTCAAAGAGGAATTAAAGAATTATTTCTGGGATTTTGACAGCACTTTTGATACTGACGGTGACGGGGATGGTAAAACATTTGGATATTTTAAAGGCTTTAAAACAGAGATATTCAGCAGCCACACAAAGAAGAAAAAAGAGGAGGATAAGAAAGATGAATCAGAGCCAAAATCCACCATATATTTTCGGAGTGGACTTAAATCGCAGTTCGATGAGCATGGAAGAATATATCCAGCGCAGTATGCCGGAACCATGGGAACCCCACAAAAACCATGGAGCGAAGTCCGTACAACACTCGAATCTATTGATACATCGAGACTTCATTATGTCAAGGTTCCTGCGAATCACATAGTAATCGATTTTGATATTAAAGGTGAAGATGGACAGAAATCATTTGAGAAGAATTTGGAGGAAGCTTCCAAATGGCCAGCTACATATGCGGAATTAAGCAAGAGTGGTGCTGGAATCCATCTTCATTATATTTATACAGGTGATCCAGAACGGCTAAGCCGAGTATTTGCGCCAGATATTGAGATTAAGGTCTTCACTGGAAACAGTTCTCTTAGACGAAAACTCACAAAGTGCAATGATCTCCCAATAGCGACAATCAGTTCTGGATTGCCTATTAAGGAGGAAAAAGTGCTAAGAACAGACGTTATACCAACCGAAAAAGGGTTGAGAACCACTATAGAAAAGTGTTTGCGGAAAGAGATTCATCCCGGCACAAAACCAAACATGGATTTTATCAAGAAAGTTCTGGACGACGCATATGAGAGCGGTATTTCCTATGATGTGTCTGACATGAGCAATGAAATTGTAGGTTTTGCCATGCATAGCACCAATCATGCTCAATATTGTCTTGGACTTGCCAGCAATCTGCATTACAAGTCGGAGAATGCCAGCGAAAGTGTAGATGAGGGCGATAAAAAAATTGTATTCTTTGATGTTGAGGTATTTCCGAACTTATTTCTTGTAAACTGGAAGTTTCAAGGCAAAGAAAATCCAGTAATAAGAATGATAAATCCATCGCCAGAAGACATTGAAGGTCTTATTCAGCATAGATTAATTGGGTTTAATAACCGCAAATACGATAATCATATGCTTTATGCGAGATTGATGGGCTATGATAACATGCAGCTGTATAAATTATCCCAGAAGATTATTATGCAGCATGAAGGATTTTTTAGAGAGGCGTATAATCTTTCGTATACTGATATTTATGATTTTGCATCGGCTGGGAATAAGATGTCTTTAAAGAAGTGGGAAATCAAACTTGGCATTCATCATTTAGAACTTGGGCTACCGTGGGATCAACCTGTGCCGGAAGAAAAATGGAAGACTGTTGCCGAATATTGTGACAATGATGTCATTTCTACCGAAGCTGTATTTGATGCGCTTCAAAGCGATTTCACAGCTAGAGAGATTCTGGCAGACTTAGCCGGTATGACATTGAACGATACCACAAATACTCTGACTACCAGAATTATATTTGGCAACAATAAAAATCCTCAGGGAGAATTTCATTACCGAGATTTATCCAAGCCGGTTATGGAATTGGATCCTGAAACAATTGATTTTCTTAAAGAATCTTGTCCAGAAATGATGGCTCAGCGGCATGGCGAAGCTCAGAGTTTACTCCCATATTTTCCAGGATACAAGTTTGACCAATTTGCAAAAGGCAAAGCGAAGTCTATATATCGTGGAGAAGAAGTAGGTGAAGGCGGATTTGCTGAGGGATTACCAGGCATGTATGGTAATGTCGCTTTGCTGGATATTGCTTCAATGCATCCATCAACAACTATTGCTGAGTGTCTGTTCGGCGTTCGTTATACAAGAGCGTATCGTGATATTGTATGGGGACGTGTATCTATTAAGCATAAGGCATGGGATGAGGTTAACAACATGCTGGACGGTAAACTTACCAAACATATTCAGAGAGTAATTGATGGGGAGATGACAGCTAAGGAATTAGCAAATGCATTGAAGACAGCTATTAATTCTGTATATGGTCTTACTTCTGCTGGCTTTGATAATGCATTCCGCGACAAACGTAACATTGATAATATTGTTGCAAAACGTGGCGCATTATTCATGCTCGATCTTCGTTATGAGGTTCGTAAACGTGGATTTACTGTCGCTCATATTAAGACGGATTCCATCAAGATTCCAGATGCAACACCTGAGATCATTCAGTTTGTTATGGACTTCGGTAAGAAATATGGTTATACATTTGAGCATGAGGCGACCTATGACAGAATGTGCCTGGTGAATGATGCAGTTTATATTGCCAAATACAAGGATCCAGAAGAATGTAAAGCTTTGTATGGTTATATTCCTGGTGATAACGCTGATCATGGTGGAGAATGGACTGCAACTGGTAAACAATTTGCAGTACCATATATTTTCAAAAAATGCTTTAGCCATGAACCAGTAGAATTTGAAGATTTGTGCGAAACATTCTCAACGACCAAGGGCGATTTATATTTGGATATGAATGAAGATTTACCGGATGTATCGGCCGAAGAAAAAAGATTGTCAAAGCTTGAGGAGATGTATAGGAAGGGTAAGATTGCTGATACGGACTTCGAGCGTGAGACATCAGAACTTCGACCAGAGATCGATAAAGGTCACTCATTGATATTTGTCGGACGGGTCGGTCAGTTCACACCAATCAAGTCTGGGCGTAAAGGCGGTGTTCTTTATCGTGTGAACGAGGGTAAGCGATATGCTGCTCCAGGATCGACTGGATATCGTTGGTTAGAATCGGAGCAGGTAAGAGATATGCATTTGGAAGATAATGTGGATTATCGGTTCTATGATAAATTGCTGAATGATGCTGTAGACACTATCTCTAAATACGGAGATTATGAATGGTTTGTGTCGGATGATCCATATATTCCAGACCCATCATTTATGAGAGTACCAGAACCGGAAGTAGAAGAGCTCCCATGGGCTCTGTGAATAACTGCATATTAATAGGAAGGAAGTGATTAATTTGACTCGTAAAATTTGGAAAGTTATGTGCATGTCTGCGGTATTGTATATTACTACAAAAATTTGTGATTCGGCTATGATTTGTACTGGCATGAAATATGGCGTAATCACAAAGAAAGAGAAAGACGCGTAGAAAACAACTCCTTTAATGACTAAGAATAAAAGGAGGATTTATATTATGTTAACTTATTTGAAGATTGGGATTATGACAGACCTTATTTGTATGGTTATGTTTTTAGGACTCATATTGTGGCTAAGAGTCAAAAATGGAAAAGAAAACACAAAAGAATTTCTTGATTTTTTTGACGTTAAAATAGTTGCATTGGATTCCCTATTGACCGTATTTATATGGCCGGTTCAGATTCCAGCTAAATTATGGATTGGATATAGTATATTCAAATTGAAACATTAGTTAAATATTAGAGTCTTGGCTTAACGGCTGAGGCTCTTTTATTTTTATAAAAAATTTATCCAAGAAAAGAAAGGAAACTAAGAATTATGGAAATTGGATTTGCAAGAGCTGGAAAATTATTACAGATTGATGACGCACGGATTATTTTTAAGAATTTTTCTGGAGAGGAATCAAAGTTCAACAGAGCAGGAGATCGTAACTTCGCAGTACACATTGATGATACGGAGTTAGCCGATCAATTAATTGCAGACGGTTGGAATGTTACCGTGAAACCTCCGAAAGAAGAAGGTGATGATCCGTACATGTATATTAAGGTTAAGATCAAATTCAACGATCGTGGTCCGAAAGTATTTTTAAAATCTGGAAAGCATGTACGCAGACTATCTGAGCAGAATGTAGGACTTTTGGACAGCATTGATATTTTAAGAGTCGATTTAGACCTCAGAGCATATGACTGGGAAGTAAATGGTAAAACCGGAAGAACCGCATATCTGGATTCTATCAATGTAGAACAAAATCTTAATCGGTTCGAAGAATATTACGAAAATGAATTCGAGGAGTGCGAGGATTAACTTAAATATTAGAGTCTTGGCTTAACCGCTGAGGCTCTTTTATTTTTACAAATCGAAAGGAGAGGATACCATGACAGATATTATAGAACAAATTATTTATGATATCAAACTTGAAATTGGTATATCCGGATTGGAGTCGTATGTTTGCAAAGATGGTACGGAAATCAAAACAGACGTTGGGGCTGTGTATGATTGGTTTTCAGAATATAAAGAGGTACTTAGAAGAAGATGGAAGGAGGAAAATCAGAATGGATAAACTGCAGGAATATCTGGAAATGAGAGAACGACATCAGAGAGACGTGAATAATTTTCCAATCGCGTTTGCTTTTAATGAAAAACAGTTAAATGAAGCACTTGAAAAGCTTTCTGTCAAATCTATCGATGAATGTTGTACCGTTCATAATTGCGGGGATATTATCCGTAAAAGAGATTTTAAAGCATATAAAGATATGGCAATCAATCACGCAAAAGAACTTAATGAAGCCATGAAAGATCCAGAATTTGCCAAATCAGCCTTCCGTTACGAAATGGATAACCATGAATATGCCATTAACTGGGATGGAGATTCTGATGTATTGAATTGTTTTGGATGGACTCCCGAAAGCTTTACAAAGGTTGGTATTTCAATTCAGAACGCATATTTGTTTGCACGTAATGAGCATATTGAACATTTCCGAAATCTGGGGGTGATTTGATGGTTTTGAAACTTACTAGAGATGAATGTTACACGGACCTAAATCATTTTTACGCAAATGTGGCTTCAAGAATGGGTTTTAGAAATATTGATGGGCTACGATTTGATTGTCGGGATATTTTGGTGACGACATTTGTTAAAAATGTGATTAGCGAATATTATTTCACCGAGCTGGGAGCTACGCTAAAAGATATGGCATTTATCTGGGCGTGTTTTGGACCAAAAACTGATATTACACCATACGACATTGATGAGTTATATCGAGTAGATGTAGGAAGAAAATTTATTATTCAGGAGGAATATTAAAATGGATTATACAAAATTTTTAAGAGAGTTTGGTATCAGGACGAGAGAGCAATTTGGAATCAAGAAAGTTATATTAAATGATCCGGCCACCATTATTTTATGGGATGATGGAACAAAAACAGTTGTAAAGACTCAAAACGGAGAGAAATACGATCCAGAAAAGGGAATGGCTTTGGCAATTTCAAAGAAATGTTTTGGTAACACTGGGAGATATTATAATATTTTCAAAAAATGGGTGCCTTATGATGCTGCGAAAGCAGAAGAAGAAGAAGATGAAACCATTGATATATATGGAGATGGGAGACTCTTGGCGGTAATAACACCTATCAAAAATCCTGGGCCGGTGAAAGATTATTTTGACATGGGTAACGGATGGGTCGGAAAACTGAGTAATGGAAAATACGGAAGAGTTTCTGTGTCATTTGAAGATGATAATGATACGAAATATCAAGATGAAGCTTTTCTGACCATTCGTGCTGGAGATAGAAATGAACTGAATGAGGCATTCAACTCATATGCGAAATGTCACGGCTTACAATACCGACGTATCGTTGTTACTGATATTACCGTTTTAAGAACTAGTGATACGATTTACGATGTGGAGTAAAGTGAATGCCTAAGAAAACTAATACATTTCTACGAGACTATCAAGAGGATGCAGTTAAAAAAATGCACAACGGCTGCATTCTCAATGGTGGTGTCGGATCGGGTAAAAGTAGAACTGGATTATATTATTACTTCAAAGAACAAGGCGGAAGCTATGATGGCAAAAAGTATGTCCGGATGAAAAATCCTAAAGATCTGTATATTATCACAACCGCAATGAAACGTGATTCACTTGAATGGGAGGTGGAACTGGCAAATTACTGCATATCTACCAATCCGAAAGCTACATTATATAAGAAGCTTCAGGTTACTATTGATAGTTGGAATAATATAAAAAAATATGCAGATATTAAGGACGCTTTCTTTATATTTGATGAAGATAAGGTGACTGGCACTGGTGTGTGGGTTAAAACATTTCTAAAGATCGTAAAGCATAACGATTGGATTATTCTATCCGCAACTGCCGGAGACACTTGGAGCGATTATATTCCAGTTTTTCTTGCAAATGGTTTTTATAAAAACAGAACTGAATTCGGTAGAGAGCATATCATATATTCCAGATTTACCAAATGGCCTCAGATTGATAGATACATCAACACTGAGCGATTAGTACGATTGAGAAACCGTGTACTTGTAGACATGGATTTCAAGCGTGCAACTGTTCGACACGATGAGGATATTTTTGTTGGTTACGACATTCGTAAGTATAAAGAAGCTATAAAGCTCAGATGGGATCCATTTAAAAACGAACCAATCGAACAAGCAGCCGGTCTTTGCTATGTTCTTAGAAGAATAGTAAGCGAGGATGATTCACGCATTGTTGCTCTTATGGAAATCTTAGAGAGAACTCCTAAAGCTATTATATTTTACAATTTCGATTATGAGCGTGAAATGTTGCTGCATTTATTCTGTGATGATGAATATATAGGATACGAAATAGCCGAGTGGTCTGGACATGCGCATCAACCAATACCGAAGGCAGAAAGATGGATATATTTGGTTCAATACACCGCCGGTTGCGAAGGCTGGAATTGTATAGAGACGGATACAATTATATTTTACTCTCAGAATTACAGCTACAAAGTAATGGAACAGGCTGCAGGTAGAATAGATCGAATGAACACTAAATTCATTGATTTATATTATTACCATTTGAAATCGAGAAGCAGTATTGATAACGCTATATCTAGGGCTATCAGTAGAAAAAAGAAATTTAATGAAGGAAAATTTGTAGGTGATAAATTCAATGACGGTAGCTGAAAAAATTAAGCAGCGTAGATTGCAGATGATCGTTCATTCGACCATCTATTATATTTATAACGACAATATTGTATCGGATATTCAGTGGAGTAAATGGGCGAAAGAACTTGAAACTCTTCAGAATCGATATCCGGAAATTTCCAGCGGGGTGGAATATGCAGAATATTTCAAAGATTGGGACGGATCTACAGGTTTTAATTTGCCAATAGACGATGAATGGGCTTTGAGAAAAGCAGAGCAATTGATGAAGTGGCGAGAGAGGAGTACAAGTAAGAGAAATGATTAAATTAGAAAATGTAGTTCTGGCGAGTTCAGAGCAGATGGCGTTTGTTATCGAAGGGATGCGAAATCCTATGAATAGCTGGAATAAGAGTGATAGCGGATATGGATGCGAAGATAAATTATGTTGGAAAGCATGTAAATTTAGTCCGGAATGGTGCGGCAATGGTCAAAAGTACGTTTTAGGTGAAAGTGACCACTCTCTCATGCAGCGTTTGTCAGATGCAGGTACAGAACATCGGAAATATATGCGAATGATGCCGGTATATGCGAGAATTACTGCACCTCTATATTGGTGGAAAGAATTTGATACATATAAGGTCGGTACTGTTGCGAACTCTTGCAGTACAATGCATAAGATTGCTGAGAAAGAGTTTACGTTGGAGGATTTTTCGACTGAACATCTGTCAAAAGTATCTCTTGAATATTTGAAGTCGTCGATTAATCATTTAAATTTTATCCGTGAAATCTACAGCATCGATAAAACTAATAAAGGAGCATGGTGGCAGATGATTCAGCTTCTTCCGAGCAGCTATAACCAGACTCGTAATGTCATGATGAATTATGAGGTGCTGGCGAATATTCATAAGTCTCGTAAGAATCACAAGCTAGATGAGTGGCGAGAGTTCTGTAAGTGGATTGAGACGCTTCCGTATAGCGAATTAATCACTGGAGATGTCACGAATTAAACACTCTCTATAATGAAAGGAGTGTGAATAGCATGACACAATATGGTTATGATTTTTCTATGGCTTTGTATGCAAAATTAAAAGAGAGGATATACGGACACATCTATGTGAAAGTAACTGATGATGACGAACTTTATATCCAAATCACAAGAAGAGATGGTTTGGATTTTGAGGTTTATATCAACAGATTTAGCGAAAAGATGTTGAACGGATATACGACAGATTATGCGACATACGAAGTTATAGAAAAACTTAAGAAATATGTGATGAATTCATATTTCAAGTGATTAAAAAGACTCAGTGTATATTACATTGGGTCTTTTGTTTTTAGGAGGTGATACCATTGAACGATGGATTCGTTGCGTTTTTAATTTTGGCGGCCATCATAATGCTGGTTGTATGTTGGAAAGGAGAGTGATATTTTGGAATAGAATTATGAAACAAGATTTTTATTCAGGAACAGAAAGAAGGAATAAACATTATGTATACACGATTAAATAATACCATAACAAATACTATTAAGAATGTAATGAATAATTCAGTTTGCGATTTTGATAACTGGTGGAAAGATGATTTTGAGACAGAAGTCTACTTTGAAACAATAGAAGATTTTAAAAATTTATGCGATACGGATTTAGAAATCGCAAAATATGATTGGATTTCATGTTATTTAGATGGTTTTGTTTCAGAAGTATGTAATCTTCTTGGAATTGAAATGTATAACACGCATTCACAATATAACGAGATTATGTTAGAAGAAATCCATGATATTGTAAAAGAGGTACTATTTAATAGAATTAGTACAATAAAACGATGATTTCAGGAATGGAGGAAATTATTATTTGGAATACGAATACAAAGAGGCAGATTTTTTCAAATACTGTAATTTATGTAAATACAAGGATAAAAAAGATGTTGAGGATCCATGCAATGATTGTCTTGCTGAGCCTTGTAATTTACATTCGCGGAAACCAGTAAATTTTGAGGAGAAAAAGGAGAGATGACATGTGCAAAGCAAAACAATTAAGCGCGGTTTCTTGTGAGGATAATCAATTGACTGTGGATAATCGGAGGATGCAGAAAGTGAGGGAATAAATATATGAAATATAGACTCGGATGTTATGAAACAAATGGGGATATGAAGTGTCTACGTACTATTGTCGGGGATGCCGAAGAGGCAAAAGAGAAAGCAAGACGTGCGTACAATCTCCTGAAGGAAGTATTTAAGTGTACAATCTGGGTTCAGAAATGTGAATATGTCTATCCAGAAGAAGAGTTTAAATAAAAGAAAGTGAGGTAAAATCTAATGATACTACTAAAGATAGCGCTGATAATGCTGTCGATTGATATCGTAAATGTGGTGATAGCGAAAGCATATGGACGAAGTATGAACTTGGCAAATAAATGGCGATTCATGGCTAAAAACTACACCACATTTGAGAAATGGTACCTCGGAATATCTGGAGGGTTCCGGTTGGCTACATTCATAATGTGCGGGGTAGCAATCGTGCGATTAATATTTATATTTTTATAAGAATATTTGGCTCGGCTTAATCGTCGGGCCTTTATTTTATAACAAATCGAAAGGAGAGAATATCTTATGGCTGGATATGAAATTCTGATAATTGCTTTATTGGCCATGGCTATTGCTGAATTTATTGTGTTCGGATTTATCGTTAGCGTGATGCGAAAGGCTTATAGCGAGCTTGAGGATAGATATCATAGCATAATGATCGGCAATAGACGTTTGTGGGATACACTTTGCGACGATGCTGATGTAATAGTAGCTAAAGAAAACATAATTAATGAGCTACTCAATAAATTGACAAAACAGGAGGATGAAGAAAATGGCAACTCATGATAGATACGAGCAAGATATTTTAAACGCTCTAAGAGGAATTGATCGAAGCTTAAAGAAAATTGCCGATACTTTGGTTCCTGGGAATGAGAAGAGACCGGGTAGTAAACCAAATATTTACTACAGAACACGTTGCCCGTCCTGCGAGAAGGGGTTTGTGTTTGACTGTTTTTATCCAATCAAAGACTCAAAAACACATAGAATGAATGTGTCATGCCCGTACTGCAATCATTTATTCACTTTGCCAATTGGTTGGGAGGAATATAAAGCAAATGAACAAGACAACTAAGATCAACATTCTGGCTTATGCTTCAGAGCCAGATAAGAATACTAAATACGAGGGAGACTATATCAATTATCAAGGCAAAAGATATTTTGTGTCTCTTGCAGAGGAGCGTGTTGAATTCGTAGGGTTGGTAAGGGGGGGATGAATAGGATGGCGCATTTATTAATAATTAAAGCGGCAAATGAATGCACTTCATCTTCCAAAGATGGTGAAATATTAATCCATCCATGGGATATTGAAAACTTATCACAAAAGTTGCCAGTGGTCACTAACGAAGATTATAAACACGCTTTGGACGTTATTATAAAATACTATTGCGATCGAAAAATATCTAGCGTGTTAATAGATATTGAAAAATACGATAAAGCAATCAAGGAGGATACTCAGAAAGACATCGAAGCGTAGGGAAACAAAAATGTCTGAAAGGACTTGTGGTTGAAAAATCGCAGGCCCTTTCTTTTTTTATTGGAAAGGAGAACAAAATGAATGATGTGAATAATATTACATGTGAGATAGCACATAAGGTTCAAGAAACAGAAGAAGAATTTATATTCTCAACTTTATGTAACCACATACAAGAAAAATATGAGATCATCGTTGAAAAGAAAGAATTATATGCGGCAATCGAATTGATTCGCAAATTGCGTGAAAACGGTATTGATATTTATCAGCTTCAGAGCAAGGCGAATTCGGACACAAAATCTTACGCTAAAGGTTACACTAATGGATATAGCAGCGGGTATGCCAGCGCTATGAATGACGTAACTCGATTCGCTGAGCAGAGGAAAAGAATAGAAGAAGAGGAGGAAGAATAGGATGAGTGAATTAGTAGTGGGCGTCATCTTTTTGGTGGCGCTATTTTTTATTGGGTTGATCGGCATGATATTTTGCGATCATGAATTCTGGCATGGTGTATTTGTATTATTGTTCATAATTGGATTTTCGGGGTTATTTATCATGGCAGTTAAATACAGCATCGTGAAAGAGATTAAAATTTGGAGATTTTTGGACAGGTAGGAGGAAACGATATGGTTATGACAGCTAAAGAAATGTATCGTAAAACAATGATTTCCAGCAAAGCTAAGGAACTTATGGATGATGTGATGAAAAAAATTATGAAACAGAGTTCTAATGGTCATTTTGCATTACGTATGGCAGTTGACGACAGGGACAAAAACGACCACGAAATCATACAGGCAGTACAGAATGAATTAATCGCTAATGGTTATAAGGTTAAATTTGACCCGGTGCAGCCATTACCAAGCGGTTGTCCGTCAGACCAATGGGATTTTTATGCATATTTGAACGTTGGTTGGGGAAAAGACGTTGTCGAGGAGAAAATAAAAGGAGAAAATAAAAGATGAAAAAGAAAATTAAAGTGTTAGTGTGTATGGCGTTATGTGTTTGTATATTCAGTGGGTTTATAGGTTGCGCCGCTCTGGATGATGCCATGAATGAATTCAAAGGCAATTTGGTAGGTAACGGGTATACAATCCGGACTTACGATAATTATGGTAACAGAGTGATGACCACGACAGGCGATAAGATTAATATTACAGGAAACAAAGTTAAAGAGACTTCTTATGATAGCGATGGTTCGATTGTTACCGGATATTCTTTATCGTCCGTTATCACGATTAACGTTGACGGCGACCAGATTCAGAGTTGTGGCGACACCTGTATATTCGAACAGGATGGACTACAGCCGGAAGCCGAATTCACACAAGATGATATTTACAGTCATTCGTCTGGTGGTATTACAGATTATACATATGTTTCCGGTATCATTAATGAGTATAAGAATTATTTTGGTAAAAGCCGGGTAGTAGTGGTTAAGTCTCAGCTCGGACAACCTATTGCTGCATATTCCGGAGATGAGGTTTACTGGAAGATTCCGAAAGATTTACCTAAGATGACTAAATTAATGATTGATGGTAAGGCTCTTTATATTCATAGAGCTAACTTCCAGATTATCGATAAAGATTTGTTAGGGTAGGAGGAAGATTATGAGTAATGATAAAACCATCGGCGAAATATTTGATACTTTAACTGGCATGCAAAAGGAGGAAATATATATGATCATTGGTAATTTGCTTGGTGGCCATATATCTTTGAATAATGCCATTCGATCTTTTGAGTTAAGGGACGATTTAAACGATGATCAAAAGAAAGTCATCACTATTATATTTAAAACGGCAATGAATGATTATAAATGGAGGGATGTTTAATGAGTAATGATATTTCAACAATGTTCACTAAAGAGCAGAATCGGATAAGTGGGCGTAAGGGCTGGGTAAAATGGAAAGCTAAGATAGAAAAGAATATAACACCTGATCGGTATGGCGGGTACATTCTAAATCATCGGAGAGGAAGGAATAAAAATGGAAGATAATAAAGTTTATTTTGTAGCGGAATTAATCGATGGAACTATTATGGGTTTCGATTGCAAGTGTGATTACATTGAAAACACAAATCCTAATATGTGTTTGTTTTTGCACAAAAAGGAAGAATGTGACGACAATTACGCCTTGATGGCAGCTATTCCATACAATCAAATTCGTTATATAAAAAGATGTGGAGGAGAATGAGATGCTTGTAGAATTAGGAAAACTCGCCAAGGAATACAATGTCGAGGTTAATTTCTGGTATGATTATGCCAATAAAAGATTTGTGCTAATTGTATATGATCGTGGAACTAAATTTCATTCTCGTCATTACATACCAGAAAATGATCTTTGTTGCCACGGATACGCAGAAGATTTCATTATGGCATTCATTAGACAGCGGATCGAGGAGAATCGAAATTTCTGTACGTCATGGTCACAAAAAGATATTTTTGAGGCTGCAAAAGTGGCTGGCTGTGATATTGATGGTGATTATGTGTATGTGAATGGTTATAAATTTTATGTAAACGCGATGGAGAATATTGTAATCGGACCAATAGGAGATGTGATAAAAGAAGAAGCATTTAATTGGGATGGCAATTCATTAAATGCTAGAAAACATATGGTAAAAATGGCAGATGAAAAGAAAGTGGAAGGATAAAGGATGATTTTATATTTAGTTCATGGGAACACTTATTTTAACAGTTACGGATACGAGGAGCATCTTTTTGGTATTTATACAACCAAAGATGCTGCAGAAAATGCTAGAAATTTGTTCATTAACGAGTTTTATATACAAGAAATGGCTAATGATTACACAACAGTAGATAGGATTTCTCAGGTTATGAATGCAATCCAAATTTTAGAACTTGAAGCAGATAAAATTAAAGACATTTACTTAGGAGGCTATATAGAATGACATTTGTACAAATTTTAATATTGATATTTGTGATTTTTCTTTGCGTGTATGAGATTACTAATCGTGTTTGTGAATGCAAGGAAGAAAAATATAAAAGAGCTGGCATTAGTAATATGTTTAATTCAGCATGGGAGGCATATTTAGATGAGCAGAGCAGAAATGCGGAGACAGAAACGGGAAACCGAGAAGAGTAAGACTGCCACGTATAATCTCACACAGGCTCAGCTTGATGCGATGATCGATGCTGCTTAGTGATCTTGCAGAGAGATTCATTGATGTTGACAAGGAATTCAACGGAGAATCATGGAACATCCTTCAGATTCTTTCCAACATTGATATAATTATTCCTGTGGAAGATAGAAAGTAGGTGTAGATATGGCAGAAAGCACTAGATTGTGTCCGGTGTGTCACGAAATTATGCAACCGGTTGTATACAGAACAGGAGACAACTATGCTGAATTTGAGCGTAAAATTTATAAGAAAACAGGAAATGGATTTGTAGCAGTCTCTGGCAAGTTATGTATGTGTGATAAATGTGGATGTTTGGCGGTGACGAAATGGTAGTAGCATTAACAGGACATGGACGAGCTGAAGCGTGATCTGTGGGAGTACGGTGGAGTTAAATTGGAAGCAGAGGACTCAGCGTGACATTCGTTGGGTCTTTTATTTTTGACAGAAGGGAATTAAGAAAATGAAATTATTTAAAAGTGTAGATGAGAAACTTGCTGAGATTGGATTTTGTAAAAATGTAGAGAATGAGCATATCGTTTATTATGAGCGATATGACGCCAAGTATAAATACGTTCATTCGGTTGATATTCTGCATAAGCGTTCTGGCGAAAACATTATTCAGTCATATGATTCTACATGCGGAGTTAATGCAGCAGTAGGCCTTACGGGTTATGAAATGAAGTTATTTGTGAAGAAAATGAAGCAAATGGGCTGGTATTCAGGAAAGGATGTGACAATGCGTGACACTGAAAGAGGCGATGAAACGAAACCCGTATGATCCAAAGAAAGGCAGCATTGGGGCGTACTTGCGATATTTAAGATACAACGTAGATGGTTGGTATCATATTAAGTCTGAGGACTTGAGAGAATTTATGAAAGGTAAGATTAAAGGAATTGAACGATAACGAAATACGAAGAAATGGGTCTGGATATTACGACCCGACAGCATATGAAGCCATTAAACGCACAGAGAATAAAGAACGGAGCTTTGATAAATCGGATGAGAAATTCTATAAGCTGCTGAATTCTATCTTCGATATTTGTGAACTTGCAGGCTTTCATGTGGAGAACAGAATAGTATTGAAGGAGAAGGAAACCGGGAAGATTTGGAGGTGATGACTATGCGGAGCATATTTGGTGTTATTTTGGAGGCTGTGATCGGTTTTGGATTGATTATCATAGGGTGCGTTACTTCAAATTTTGCATGTTATGTAGCTGCGACACTTTTTGGGCTTATGAATATTTTTATTGATTTGTGGAGGAGCAGAAAATGATATTTCTTGTTAGACCTAATTGCACGTTATTGTATGAAGACCTTGTGAATCTTCATGACAGACTTGAAACTGAGCTGAATTCTAATGTAGGCAATAGAGTTGTGGTTATTCCGGATTATTGTGAATATAGCATCGTTGCTGATGTTGGCGAACATCCGATAAACGTTAGAGAGGTGTTGGATGAATAATATTGAAAATAGAGGCGGAAGACCGAAAAAAGAAGATATAATGGGAACACGATTCGAAATGAGGCTATCCAAAGTCGACAAAATGTTGCTCGATATTTTGTCCGAAAAGACTGGAAAATCTAAATCAGAGATATTTAGAAGCGGATTACAAGCGTTGTATCGCGAAGAGATGGATTTTGAACGATAGTTTCTGTACGTACAATAACTATCCTTAAATAGGTTTCTGTACGTACAATAACTAGTTTTTGTACGGAAAAAACCCCTATTTTTGTTATTTAATTGTTAACCCCTTAATTATTACGTGAAAAATAAAATAGGAAATATAGAAAAAATAGTCGGTGTTCACAATTAAATAATTGTATTACAAAAACGTTTTTAGGACGGAGGTGGTCAAATTGAGTGAACACGAGTTCATGGATATTTTTGGCGATAATCTTAGAGACTCAATGATTATTTTTGGAATCGGACAAAACGAACTTGCAAGACGAACTGGCATAACAAAAGCATGCATAAGTCAATACGTGAATAAAAAGAGATTTCCAACTTTAAAGAATCTAATCAACATAGCGGTTGCCCTTCATTGCAATCTTGATGATCTGGTTCCAACGTACGACCATATTTATGGAGCAAGTAGAAGGTAGGTGATATTTTTGAAATGTAAATACAACAAACACATTTTATGCGATCGTGTGAAACTCGTTTGTAATGGTTGCACAATTGAACAAGCTATTATGGATGAGCGGAAACGTGTCAAAGATATTTTGGATAAAGCTGAAGCTGAGATGTTTCATACTGAACGTCATGACGCAGTCGCTGATAATATTGTTGTAACAAATCTCAAAGCTGATACTTTAGTAGCAACTGAGGAAGTTGCTAAAAAATTAAAAACTATTAATAAATAAAAATTCACAAAAGGGCTCTAGTTAATCTAGGGCTCTTATTTTTGCTCTAATACCATATTTTCAAGCATTTTAAAATTCGCGTGAAAAACAACGCCTTTTATAGAGGAGAGGTGTGAGAAGTTCGCATTTTAGACGACATCAACACTTTCTCTTTAGTTTTGGACTGTAGCTCAGTTTGGGAGAGCAACCTGGTTTAACTTTTTTTGGTATCCAGCTAGTCAGTCACAGGTTCGAATCCTGTCAGTCCAATCTGTCATCGAAAGGAGAAACCAAAATGTTGGAAAGTCAATTTCAATCAAAGCTTATTAAAAAGCTGAAAAAAATATTTCCCGGCTGTTTGGTTATGAAGACAGACCCAACTTATATTCAAGGCCTTCCTGATCTGCTCATTTTATTTAATGACAGATGGGCGGTTTTGGAATGCAAGAAAAGTGGTACTGCGAGCCACAGACCAAACCAGGATTATTACGTTGACCGAATGAATGAAATGTCATTTGCGAGATTCATATATCCTGAGAACGAGGAGGAAATACTACATGATCTTCAACAGGCATTCAAAACTTGAAGGATCACACGCCCCATTCAGTGCTAGTCAGCCAGCATGGTTGAGATACAGCGTTGAGAAAGCAATTGATATTTTACAGGCTAAGAGAGCTGCAGTGATTGGTACTAAACTGCACGCATGGGCGAAAGACACAATTGATCTTGGCATCAGACAGCCACGATCAAAGAAAACATTATCCGCATATGTAAATGATGCAATCGGATTCAAGATGCAAACGGAAGTAGTTCTGTATTATTCTGAGAGATTTTATGGAACTGCAGACGCAATATCTTTCAGAGATAATTTCTTACGAATCCATGATTTGAAAACTGGGAAAGGTCCCGTACACAAGGAGCAGCTGTTGATATATGTTGCTCTTTTTTGTTTGGAGTATCGCTTCCGTCCTGACCAGTTAGCAGGCATCGAATGTAGAATCTATCAGAATGACGATGTTGATATTTTCAACCCAACCGCGGAAGATATCGTTCCAATCATGGATAAGATCAAGCAGTTGGATAAAGTGTTACAGGAATATGATGATCGAGAGGATTAGAACATGTCAGTATTAGCAGACGAAATATTATCGTATTTGGGTTCGGCTGAAATGGATGATGAAGAGTTCCTTGAGCATTACGGAACGCCAAGACATTCTGGCCGATATCCTTGGGGATCCGGAGAAGATCCCTATCAGCATACTAACGATTTCTTAGGCAGAGTTGAAGAGCTTAAGAAGAGTGGTTGGACCGAGACGCCAGAGAATATTAAGAATACTTTTGGATTGACCACAACTCAGTACCGAACAGAAAAAGCGTTAGCTACAGCTGAGCGTAGAGCGCTAGTTGTTGATCGTGCAAAATCTTTACGCGAGGACGGACTGGGCTACACCGAGATCGGACGACAGATGGGCGTTCGTGAGTCTACAGTTCGCTCCTGGCTTAATTCAGAATCCGAGAATAACATGCGTAAGGCTCAGGAAACAGCTGACTTCTTGAAGAAGCAGGTCGACAAGTATGGAATGGTGGATATCGGTAACGGTGTTCCGCAAGAGCTCAATATTTCAAAAGAGAAACTTGCTCAGGCTGTTTATATTCTTCAGAGAGACGGATATGTTCAGTATGGTGGACGTGTACCACAGGTCACAAATCCCGGTCAACAGACAACTCTGAAAGTATTATGCAAGCCTGGAACTGAACATAAAGAGATTTATGATTATAACAAGATTCATTCCATCAACGAGTATATTTCAAGGGATGGAGGCGACACATACGAAAAAAAATTTACATATCCGGAGAGTCTGGATTCGAAGCGTCTTAAAGTTCGGTATGCTGAAGACGGAGGCGTTCAGAAAGATGGAGTTATTGAGCTTCGGAGAAATGTGAGTGACTTATCCCTCGGCGAGTCAAGATATTCACAGGTTCGTATCATGGTTGATGGCACTCATTATCTTAAAGGTATGGCCGTTTATGGCGACGATAAAGACTTTCCACCTGGAGTTGATGTTATATTTAACACCAATAAGCATAAAGGAACGCCTGCTTGCGGACCAGATGGAAATACAGTTCTTAAAAAAATCAAGAATGATCCAGACAATCCATTTGGATCGGCAATTAAAGATGTCAATCTAGGCGGTCAATATTGGTACGATTCAAAAACTGGAGAACGTATTTCTGGTTCATCTGACAATCCCAATAAAAAGCTTGGTCTTATTAATAAGCGAGCTGACGAAGGTGATTGGTCAGAATGGAAAGATGCATTACCGTCACAGTTTTTATCCAAGCAGAGCAAAGCTATGGCTGAGAAACAGCTTGGCATCGCCAAAGCCAATAAGATGGAAGAGTATGCTGAGATTTGTGCGCTTCAGAATCCTACAGTTAAAAAATATTATTTAGCAAAGTTTGCACAAAGTTGTGACTCCGCGGCCGTTCATCTTCAGGCGGCTGCATTACCTGGACAGAAGTATCATGTTATTTTACCAATGACATCCATGAGCGACACTGAAGTATATGCGCCGAATTATGCAGACGGCACGAAGCTTGCATTAGTTCGTTACCCTCATGCTGGTAGTTTTGAGATTCCAATCCTTACTGTAAATAACAGAAACCGTGAAGGAATTAGAGTTATTGGTAAAGATGCTGGCGATGCTATCGGTATCAATAGTAAAGTGGCCGAACGATTGTCTGGCGCCGACTTTGATGGCGACACTGTTATGTGTATCCCTACTCATGACAAAGCCGGTAAAGTAAAGATAACTTCCACACCGCCACTTCAAGGGCTAGTTGGTTTCGATAATAAAGCTGTCTATGGAGCCACCGAGACATCTGTGGACGCAAACGGTAAGAAACATTACTATCGCAACGGTAATGAGTATCGTGTAATGTCTGAACATACCAAGCAGCTTGAGATGGGTAAGATTTCAAATCTCATCAGCGATATGAATTTGTATGGCGCTAAACCAGAGGACATGGAGAAAGCGGTACGTCACAGTATGGTTATCATTGATGCAGAAAAGCATAAGTTAGACTACAAAGCCAGCGAACGGGATAACGATATTGCGTATCTTAAAAAGAAGTATCGTGGTGATAACGGTGGCGGTGCGTCGACTATCGTATCCAGAGCAAAGGGCGAGTACGATGTACCTAAACGACAGGGCTCTCCCCGGTACAACATTAAGGGTAAGGATTGGTATGACCCATCACGCCCAGAGGGTGCCCTCATATGGAAGACCGCAGATGATGTCAACTACACCGTAAAGAAGATTAATAAGCGTACCGGTGAAGTCACTGAAGTTACTAAACAGCATATGCAAAAGAGTACCAACATGGCAGAGACCGATGATGCCTACACTCTGGTATCTAAGAGACGCCATCCTATGGAGCTCGTATATGCGGACTACGCTAATAGCATGAAGTCCCTGGCTAATGAGGCTCGTAAACTGGAGATGTCTACCGGTAAGATCGAGTATAACAAGGACGCCAAGGCTAAGTACCGAGCCGAGTATGACTCCCTTATGGATAAGCTCAATACAGCGGAGAAGAACGCTATACGGGAGCGGTCTGCTAACCTTAAAGCAGCGGCCACTGTTAAAGAGAAACAAGCAGTAGCCAAAGCGGCAGGTTCAGAACTTAGTAAGAAAGACGTTAAAAAGGCTGGACAACAGGCTCTTACTAAATATAGACAGGAAGTTGGTTCTGTATCCAGACGAGATCGAAACATCCAGATCACTGACAAAGAATGGGAAGCTATTCAAGCTGGCGCTGTATCCGAAACAATACTTAAAAGAATACTTAATAATTGTGATGCTGATTCATTAAGAGAAAGAGCAATGCCGAAAACATCAAAAGAGATCAATCAAGCAAAGCAGGCACAGATTAAAGCATTGTCTTCTTCTTATACAATTGCTCAAATTGCAGACAAACTTGGAATTTCAACATCAACAGTTTCTAAATACTTGAAAGGAGCAGCGTAAAGTAATGTTAAATGAATGTGCTTTAACAACAATTGACAATCCTTACAATCCTTTCACTCAGTTTGATGATTGGTTCATGTTTGACATTGAACATAATTACGATTGTTGCGGCAAATTAGATAGATTTGCTAATGTTTCTGATGAAATGTCTTCAGAAGAAAAGAAAATTGCTATTGAAAACGCAATTGATGAAATAATTAAGTATGATTTCTTGAACATTTATCAAAAAGTTGTACGAAAACCATCTGATTCAGATGAAAATGAGACCACTGATGCGGCTTAATCATAAAGCATAGTGGGGGGGCTAAAAAATTGCACCCCCTCCCTGCATCGGCGCGGTCTTTATTTTTTCTCCGGAGGGAAATTTCTGGAGAACAATTTATATTTTTAGATGGTGTTTACGAGAGCTATACAGTACAAAAAGAATATTTCCTCCTATTCCTCCATTTTTCGTAGTCCAAAAGAAGTATCTTCTCCTTTCGATTTGTGTATAAGTACCTGTGTTTACCGATTTTGTGACAAGACATTTTTTGCTATGTACTGTATAACTCTCGTAAATGCTATCTAAAGGCGCGTATAAGTAAGTAAAGGAGAAATGAAACATGGCGAAAAGAGTAGTAAAACCATTAGAAGCCAGAGAAATGCCCCCTGCCATGACGCCAGAAGCTAGAGAGAATCAAATGATATCTTTGGCAGTCGATGCAGCAGAGCAGCAGCTTCGCGATGGAACAGCGCCAACTCCAATTATTTGCCATTATTTAAAATTGGCAACAAAACGCGAAAAATTGGAGCGTGAGCGTCTGGAAGAAGAGAATAAATTGCTAAGAGCAAAAACTGAAGCGTTACAGCAGAATGGTAGAACTGAGGAAGCTATCAACAATGCTATCAATGCATTTAAACGATACAGCGGTCATGGCGATGAAGTAGAAGACGACGGTGATCAGTATGATGATTATTAAAACATATTCAGAGATGATCGCACTTACCACGTACGAAGAACGATTCAGATATTTGAAACTTGGAGGGACAGTTGGTGAAGAAACGTTCGGATGTCATCGCTATCTGAATCAAATCTTTTACAAATCGCCCGAGTGGCAAAGAGTTAGAGATATTGTGATCATCAGAGATTCCGGATGTGATCTTGGATGCCCTGATCGAGAAATCCGTGGACAGAAAGTATTGATCCATCACATCGAACCAATTACTCTGGCTGATATTCAGAATCGAAGTGAAAAACTTCTTGACCCAGAAAATTTAATTACAGTTACTAAGCGTACTCATGATGCTATACATTATGGGGATGAAAGTATACTCATGGCAACTATGCCAATTGAAAGGACTCCAAACGACACTTGTCCTTGGAGAAGATAACAGCTGATTTCCAAAAGAATGCAATAAACAATGCAGAATAAATGGATAAATAATGTTGCAGTAAATTTAGAATCACATACGTACTACAGTTCTTTTGTTCTAAGAACTTCGCACATTGCATTTGCGGATTTTTCTGCATCCACATTGGCAGTTACGGCTTTAACTTTAGCCATAAACATGATTAAAACATCTAGCATTGTATTCACCATCCTTTCTTAAAAATAGTATGTGCTGGCATGGAGCTCTTATCTCTGTGCCGTCACAAGCACATTATATAGCAATTAAATGAAAAGTCAACCTTATGAGGTATGAATTTATGAATGAAAGCATTTTAGAAACCGTCGCCAAAGCTGTCGGAATCGGAGAAAGCTATGATCACTTCAATGACGAATTGATAATGCACATTAATACCGTTCTTATGGGATTACGCCAGATCGGTGTCGGACCGTCTGAACCATTTCTGATTACAGACAGTACAGCTACATGGTCAAATTTCCTTGGCGATGATAAGAATTACGAAGCTGTTAAAACTTATGTGTGTCTCAGAGTTCGAATACTGTTTGACCCGCCAACAAGCTCCACTCTTGCGGATGCGATGAAAAATCAGATTGCTGAATGGGAGTGGCGGCTTAATCTGGAATATGAATGTAATAAACAGAAAGAGGGTGAAACAAACAGTGGCGAATGAATTATACCATCATGGCGTCCTCGGCATGAAATGGGGTGTCCGCCGATATCAGAATAAAGATGGAAGTCTTACTTATGCTGGAAAGAAACGTGCTCTGAAGACCCAGTACGGCTACGATGAGTTTACAAAAGATACCAAGAATAAAAAGTATTATAAGTCTGATGGTTCTATGACACTAAAAGGGCGAAAGAAAGCTCTTAAGTATAAAGAGAAGTACAGTCATATCACTGGTGGTAAACAGCTACGGAAATTTTCTGACAATCCGTCAAATCAGAGTAAAAAAGCATCCGGATCAAAATCGATGACGAATATGTCTAACGAAGAGATCGCTGCAAAAATTGAACGCTTACGGCTGGAACAAAAGTTAGCATCACTTATGCCAGATACAAGAAGTAAAGGTCAGAAATACATTGCCAGCATTGGTGAAATGTTGCTAGATGGTGCTAAAGAAAAAGGTACGAAACTACTTTTGGAGTATGGCGAAAAACAGATTAAAGACAAACTTGGTCTCAGTGACAAGAAAGACAGTTATTCTGAACGATTAAAAAAGATGGCTCAGGATTATACAAATCGAAAAATAATCGATGAAAATCAGAAACATTTCAAAGAAGGCCCTTACGCTGAAAGAAAGAGTAAGAAATCTGATGCAGGGTCAACTCAGAAAAACTCAGGCACAAGCCAAAATAAATCTGACGACAGTCCGTGGTCTGGAACTGTAGAAGGATCTGGAAAGAGCACATACAATCCTGATCGCGATAGAGATGCACCATATTACGAAGCAAATTATCGTGACATTGATCCGGGCACAGTGAGTAGAGGAGCAAGCTATGTTTCTCAGCTCCTATTAGAAGACAAAAAGAGGTAATTGCATATGGCACTTTCGAATACTGCCACACCGAGGTATTATGGCAAGTTTCGAGATGCCGTAATAAGAGGCGAAATACCGGTTTGCGAAGAAATCTCCATGGAGATGAACCGTATTGATGCACTCATAGCAAATCCAGGTGTATGGTACGATGACCAAGCGGTTGAAGGATTCGTTGAGTATAGCGAGAATGAATGTACACTTACTGATGGCGAAGATCTTCATATGCTAGATTCATTTAAACTTTGGGCTGAGGAGATTTTTGGCTGGTATTACTATGTAGAACGTAGCGTATATCAACCAGATCCGGATGGGCATGGTGGTCATTATGTGAAGAAAACCATCCGAAAACGACTGATCACAAAGCAGTATCTGATTGTTGCTCGAGGCGCATCTAAGTCAATGTATGAGTCATTGATTCAGAGTTACTTCTTAAATATAGACACATCTACAACACATCAAGTAACAACCGCCCCAACAATGGCGCAGGCTGACGAGGTAATGTCGCCTATCAGAACCGCCATCACGAGAGCAAAAGGTCCGTTCTTCCAGTTTCTCACACAAGGGTCACTTAGAAACACTACCGGTTCTATTGCTGACAGAGTCATGTTAGCAAGCACTAAGAAAGGCATCCAGAATTTCATCACAGGCTCATTGCTTGAAGTACGACCCATGTCGATTGACAAGCTTCAGGGTCTCCGAGTTAAATGCGCTACTGTTGATGAGTGGCTGTCTGGCGATGTTCGTGAGGATGTTGTCGGCGCATTGGAACAGGGAGCTCGTAAAGAACAGAGTGGCGGACAGAATGATGACTATCTGATCATCGCTGTTAGCTCGGAAGGTACCGTCCGAAATGGACCGGGCGATACAATCAAAATGGAATTGATGAGCATACTCAAAAGCGAGTACAATGCTCCGCACACTTCCATTTTCTGGTACAAGCTGGATTCTATCGATGAGGTCAATGACCCACGGATGTGGATGAAAGCAAATCCAAACATTGGAATTACGGTAAGTTACGAAACGTACCAGCTTGACGTTGAACGTGCAGAAAAGAACCCCGCGGTAAGAAACGATATTCTGGCAAAACGATTTGGTATTCCAATGGAGGGATACACATATTACTTCACATACGAAGAGACGCTATGTCACCGACACAGAGAATTCTGGCAAATGCCGTGTGCACTTGGCGCCGATCTTTCTCAAGGTGATGACTTCTGTTCGTTCACTTTCTTATTCCCATTAGCCAATGGATCATTTGGTGTTAAAACCCGAAATTATATTACAGAAAGAACAATGCAAAAACTGCCTACTGCTCTGCGAATCAAGTACGACGAATTCTTACAGGAAGGTAGTTTAGTTGTTATGCCTGGAACTGTATTAGATATGATGCAAGTGTATGACGACTTGGACCAGCACATTGAAGAATGTCAGTATGATGTTTCGTGTTTCGGATATGATCCGTACAATGCGAAAGAATTTGTGGAAAGATGGGGCAGAGAAAACGGAGAGTATGGTGTAGTGAAAGTAATTCAGGGGGCTAAGACAGAATCAGTACCGCTAGGAGAATTGAAGAAATTATCCGAAGACAGAATGCTTCTGTTCGATGAGGCTCTTATGACATTTACCATGGGTAACTGCATTACAATCGAAGACACCAATGGTAATCGTAAATTACTGAAAAACCGCTATGATGCAAAAATCGATTCCGTGGCCGCTATGATGGATGCATATGTAGCATATAAGATTAACAGGGAGATGTTTGATTAAATGAATTTACGTTTAGTTAGACCGGCAACAAATTTATAAGGTGAAAACCGCAAGAGGTGACGGCGAGTAGCCTTCTGTTGTTGGTATATAAGAAAGGAGAAAAACAGCACATGAGATTTGACGAAGCATTTAAAGCAATGAAACAGGGAGCCAAAGTAAAACTCCCGTCATGGGGTGGTTATTGGTTCTGGTCCAAAGAGAAGCAGACCATTATTATTCACACAAAAGACGGTGAAGAGCTGGATATCAGAGAGACACAAATTCCAGATTATACGTTTGAAAATATCTGCTCTGATGAGTGGGTGCTGGCAGATGGTGAGAATTGCCCGGAACTGGGAGGAGAAGCTACATTTTCATTTGGAGAAGCAATTAAATATCTGAAACGTGGAATGAAAGTGGCACGTAAAGGTTGGAACGGAAAAGAACAGTATATCCAACTTGCAACTGGAATTTCATATAAAACTGCGGAAGGAAATGCAGTAAATTGTGAACATGATGCTATCGGAAACAAAGCTATTGCTTTTGTCGGAACTTCTGGTGTTCAGATGGGATGGTTAGCATCACAGGCAGACATGTTGGCAGATGATTGGAAGTTTGTTGAATAGGAAGTAGGAATTCAAAATGGAATTAAATATTGGAAACAGGCTGAAACATGCCTGGAATGCGTTTCTTAACCGGGACCCGACATACTCTTACGGAGTGTCAGGCTCCGGTTATTCTTTTCGTCCAGATAAAGCTAGATTAAGTAGAGGTAATGAGAAGTCAATCATCACATCAATCTTCAATCGAATTTCATTAGACGTAGCACAGATTGATATCAAACACTGCGAAATTGATAGTAATGGAAGTTTTGTGAAAGAAAAAGATTCCCGATTAAATTCGTGTTTAACATTGGAAGCGAATTGTGATCAGACTCCAAGATCATTTATTCAGGATATTGTCCTTTCGATGCTAGATGAGGGCGTAGTTGCAATTGTTCCAGTAGACACATATGGTGACGATCCTTTAATCAGTGATTCATTTGATGTTGCCTCCATGAGAACTGGCAAAATTCTGGAATGGAAACCCAAGCATGTTTACGTTCAATTATACAACGATACTACTGGCGAAAAAGAAGAGAGATGGTTCCCTAAGCGAATGATCGGTATTGTTGAGAATCCTCTGTATGAAGTAATTAATGAACCGAACTCGACAGTGCAGCGACTGAAAAGAAAGTTGGCTTTATTAGATGTGACAGATGAACAAACGGCATCGAATAAGTTAAATTTGATTATTCAGTTACCCTATACTACACGTTCGGAATCTAAAAGAAAACTTGCAGAGGAACGAAGAGAAGCTTTAGAAGAACAGCTATCTAACTCCAAGTATGGAGTTGCGTATGCCGACGGAACAGAAAAAATTATTCAGCTCAATCGCTCGGTTGAGAACAATCTTCTTAAACAGGTCGAATATTGGACAAACCTTGTGTACAGCCAGCTTGGTATAACACAGGAGGTTATGGATGGCACAGCAGATGAAAAGACAATGCTGAACTATATGAACCGAACTATTGAACCAATTGTATCGGCAATTGTTGACGAAATGAAACGAAAATTCCTGACAAAAACTGCTCGAACACAGGGGCAGACAATCATGTACTTTCAGGATCCATTTAAATTGGTTCCTATTAGTAATATTGCTGAGATTGCGGACAAATTCACCCGTAACTGTATCATGACCTCTAATGAATTGAGACAGGTAATCGGTATGAAGCCGTCAGCAGATCCAATGGCAGATCAACTTGTAAATAATAACATTAGTCAGCCGGCAGACCAAAATCGGTCATCGCCAGAAGACTATGAATACGAAGAGGGTGAAAATCAAAATGGTTAGTAAAAAAGATTACGACTGTTGTGGTTGGGCCACCAAAGCGAATGTTAAATGCTCTGACGGAAGAACAATTATGCCAGATGCGTTTAAAGACAATGATGGCCAGATTGTCCCATTAGTTTGGAATCACGACCACACCAGCGTGGATGCTGTACTTGGTCACGCTCTGCTTGAAAATAAAGGCAATGGTGTATTTACGTTTGTTAAATTCAATGACACCGAAACCGGGCAGAACGCGAAAAAATTAGTTGAGCACGGAGACATTACAGCTTTTTCAATCTTTGCAAATCAGCTTAAAGAAGCAGGAAAAAATGTTATGCACGGAAATATTCGTGAGGTAAGTCTAGTGCTGGCTGGCGCGAATCCTGGAGCATCAATTCAGCCTGTACTTTCGCACGGAGAATTTTCCGAAGAAGAAGCTGTCATTTACAGTGGCGAAGAGTTTGAACTTTTCCACTCTGATGAGGCAGAGAAAAAAGAAAAAGGAGACCAGAAAATGGCAGATGAAAACAAAGAAAAAACAATTGCGGACATCCTTGGTACCATGAATCAGGAGCAGCGCGATGCTGTTGACGCAATTGTTGGAATGGCACTGGAAGATGCTGGTGCTGAAAATAATGATGAAGGAGATGATGACGAAATGAAACATAATGTATTCGATAACGATCCAGAAATGGAAGATGGCGGCGTTCTTACACATGCAGATGAGATGGAAATTATGAAACTGGCAAAACAGTCTGGTGTAGGAAGTCTTCGTGCAGCTATGGAAATTTTTGATGAACAGAACAATTCCTTATCCCACAGTATTTTTTCTGAGGAAACAGTTGGCAAATTATTCCCGGAATATGAGCTTCTGAAAAAGGGCGCTCCGGATACCCTTGAGCGTGACCAGACATGGGTTGATTATGTTATCGGTAAGATTCATAAATCACCATTCGCAAGAGTAAGAACAAGATTCGCCGATGCTAGAATCGCTGATCTGAAAGCTAAAGGTTATCAGAGAAAAGGCGATTACAAAAAGAACATGGCTCAGATTACTCTGCTCGGCCGTTCTTTTGATCCGCAGACAATCTATATCAAATCTGATATGCACCGTGACGACCTTCTTGATATCACCGATTTCGACGCAGCAGGATACCAGCTTACTCAGATGCGTCATACAATGAATGAAACGCTTGCGCTGGCGGCACTCATTGGGGACGGACGTGACGAGGGCGATGAAGATAAAATCCACGAAGCACATATCAAATCAATTTACCATGATGATGATCTGTATTGCATTCATCAGGATGTTGATATCGCAGCTGCTAAGAAAGAACTTCAGGGTACAAACACAGGCGCAAACTTCGGTGAGAATTATATTTATGCTGAAGCAATCATCACTGCAGCTCTGTACTCAAGAGAGAAATATAAAGGATCTGGCAGTCTTGATCTGTTCTGTACACCGCATCTGTTGAACGTAATGCTTCTGGCAAGAGATCTCAATGGTCGTAGAATCTATGACTCTAAAACAGATCTGGCAGCAGCTCTGAATGTAAATGCAATTCATACAGTAGAGCAGTTTGATGGCGTAACTCGTCACGATGACACAACTGATAAAGACAAGAAACTTCTTGGTCTGTTCGTAAATCTGTCTGATTATCAGTTTGGGTCTGCCAAAGGTGGGGAAATCACTAAATTCGAAGACTTTGACATCGACTTCAATAAGTACAAATACCTGCTCGAGACAAGACTGTCTGGCGCGTTAACTGTACCGTACTCCGCAATCGCGTTAGAGGAGCCGGTGAGCGCTGTAGCTGCTTAAAAACTAGAAATGACATATAAAGGAGAAAAGACATGATTGAAAAAGTATATCAGAACGCAGATGATGATCGTGTAGCAATCCGTAAAGTGTATGCAAAAACTGATGGTTACGCATATCTCGAGAAAGATTGTAAAACAAAAGTATCTTGTGGTGAGCTGCATGATGCATTCATTAAAGGTTTGCTGGTAGTTGACGCCTCAGGCAATGAGCACAAAACTGTTAGCTGTTCTGTGACTAAGGATGTTGCCACCGTTACATACGTGACTGCTGATTCATCCGCAGCAACAACCGCAAAACTTGCAACAGTGAAATCTAAGTAAGATCCGGAGGAAAATTCAAAATGGCAAGATGGTACGGCAAAGTTGGGTATACGGTTACTAAAGAAGTAGAGCCGGGATTATACGTTGGTGAAGAACAGGATGTCGTCAGAGAATACTTTGGAGATTATTCTGGTTTCGCTTGGCAGAATCAGAACTCCGGAGGGATTAATGATGATTTAGTTATTTCTGGAACCGTCAGCATTGTCGCCGATCAGTACGCCTATCAGAATTGTTCCAATATTGCTTACGTTGAAGTCGAGGGTACGAAGTGGAAAGTCATAAAGATTGAACCACAACGCCCTCGGCTAATTTTATCTCTAGGAGGTGTATACAATGGGTAGCCGATTAGAATTACAAGCTAAACTCGAAGAAGCTTTAGGCAGTAAAAATGTATACTATCAGCCCCCAGAGAGTTTGAAACTGACATACCCCGCCATCATATATAGTATGTCTGGCATGAGCAGAAAACATGCAGATGACCAAGAATATATGAAAAAAAGACGGTATGAAATCACAGTCATTGATAAGAGGCCATTTAACTCAGCGATTGATAAGATATTAAAATTCCCATATTCATATTACGATCGCCCATATAAAGCCGATAATCTCTATCATGACGCAATATCACTATATTTTTAAGGAGGTAAAATAAATGCCTGAAAAACTTGTTTGGGACCAGACTGGCGAACGACGCTATGAAACTGGTGTAAAACAGTGTGCTCTTTATCCTATGACTGCTGGAACATATCCTAAAGGAGTCGCATGGAACGGAATCACAGCTATCACAGAGAGCCCTTCTGGAGCTGAACCAACCGCAATGTATGCTGACGATATTAAATATCTTGACATTCTTTCAGCTGAGACCTACGCGGCAACAATCGAAGCTTATATGTATCCAGATGAGTTCAAGCCATGTAATGGTGAAGCTGAACTTGCCGAGGGTGTTTCCATCGGACAGCAGACAAGACAGAAATTTGGTCTGTGCTACAAAACAACTCTTGGCAATGATACGGATGGTGAGGATTACGGTTATGAGCTCCATCTTGTGTATGGCGGATTAGCAGCCCCGGCCGAAGAGGCACATAACTCTAAGAATGAATCTCCGGAAGGAATGACAATGTCCTGGTCTGTATCCACAACACCAGTTGATGTTGAAGGTAAGAAACCAACAGCTACTGTGACAATTAACTCTGTTAAAGCTGGAGCACAGGTTATGAAAGCACTTGAAGATGTTCTGTATGGTAGTGACAAAGCAGAGGCACGTTTACCATTACCAAATGAGCTTAAAACACTGATCGAGCAGGCAAAAGCTGCTTAAAAATCAAAATGGAGAACCCTGTCTACACGATGGGGTTCTTTTCTTTTTAAGACGAAAGGAGATTAAATACTATGTTAAAGAAAACTATTGAATTTGAGGATTATTACGGAAACCCGAGAAAAGAGGACTTTTATTTTAATCTGTCTGAGGCGGAGATTACAGAAATGTCTGTATCCACACCGGGAGGTTTTGAGGAGATGATCAAACGTATCGTTTCTGCTCAGGATGGCGCGACTATCATGAAAACATTCAAAGACATCATTCTCAAATCTTATGGCGAGAAGTCATTGGACGGAAGACGCTTCATTAAATCCAAAGAGCTTTCCGAAGCATTTTCTCAGACAGAAGCATACAACAAACTGTTTATGGATTTAGTAACTAATGATGTTGCTGCCAGTAAATTCATCAACGGAATCATTCCAAATGGAAAGCAGGTATCAAAAGAAGCAGTACAGCAGATGGCATCTGATCTGCTTCCGAGTGCTTTAGCACAGGCATAAAACAATAGGGGGGAATAGAGAATGTTATCAATTATTGTTCCGGCGTTTGAAGAGGAAGACTGGGACTCTGAAAAAGAGGAATTTGTCTACAGAAAGCTCGGCCATGACTATGAGTTGAAATTGGAGCATTCTCTACTTTCTCTCCACAAATGGGAGCAGCGATGGCACAAACCCTTTTTGTCAACAACTGAAAAGACAGAAGAAGAAGCGATGGATTATATACGTTGCATGGTTGTGAACCAGAAAGTTCCAGAAGAAGTGTATCGCAGACTTACCGAGCAGAACATGGCTCAGATACAGGAATACATTAAAAATCCGATGACTGCAGTTCCATCTGAAAAAGAGAAAGGTCGAGGTCGTAGGCAGATCATTACAGCTGAAAATATTTACAGTTGGATGATATCACTGAACATTCCACCAGAGTATGCAAAGTGGCATCTGGAGAGTTTGTTGACTCTTATCCGAGTTTGCGAGAAAGATAACACTCCACCATCACAGAAGAAACACAGTCAAAGAGAACTTGTTAATAAGTATGCGGCTATTAACGCAGCAAATCGTAAGAAGTTCAACTCGAAAGGATAATCAATGGTTAGTTTTACACAACATGGAGATTTTAAGAAGTTGTCGCGTTACTTTGAAAGACTTAAAGAAACTGTGAAAATCGGCATCTTAGATAAGTATGGGAAAGCTGGCGTAGAAGCACTCTCCTCAGCAACTCCAAAAGATAGCGGTAAAACTGCTGAGTCATGGACTTATGAAATCAAACGTCAAAATGGAGTTGTATCATTAAATTTCTTAAATTCGAACATTAATGAGGGTGTACCTATTGCCATAATTCTTCAGTATGGACATGGCACAGGGACTGGAGGATGGGTAGAAGGAAGAGACTATATCAATCCTGCAGTTCGCCCTATATTTGATAAATTGGCATCTGATGCGTGGAAGGAGATTACTAGCTTATGAGTAAACAAGTCGACGAACGCGTTGTCGAGATGCGGTTTGATAACCAAAATTTCGAAAAAAATGTTGCTACAAGTATGTCTACATTAGACAAGCTTAAGCAAAAATTAAATCTGAAAGGGGCGGGAAAGTCTCTTGAAGAAATTAATAAATCTGCACAGAATGTTTCTTTTCAGAAAATGGCAGATAGCCTCTCTGTATTAGAGAAGCGCTTCTCAACCACAGGCATTGTTGGTATGAGCGTGATTAACAACCTCACAAATTCTGCTATGGGGTTCGTTAAAAAACTTAATAGCTTTGTGATTAGCGGCATCAAAACTGGCGGTATTAACAGGGCTATGAAAATTGAGAATGCTCGTTTTCAGCTGGGTGTCCTTTTAAAAGATTCTGAGAAAGTAGAAGCCGTAATGCAAAATGTTCAGTCTGCTGTAGACGGAACTGCGTACGGAATGGATGCCGCAGCTACTATTGCATCTCAGTTAGCAGCGTCGGGTATGCAAGCTGGCGAGCAGATGCAACACTCATTACAGGCGGTGGCTGGTGTCGCTGCCATGACCAATAGTTCCTATGAGGATATCGGTCGTATCTTTGCTCAGATTTCTGGTCAGGGACGACTTATGGGTAACGACTTGCTGCAGTTATCGGGCAGGGGTATGAACGCTGCGGCTACTCTTGGTGAAGCTCTTGGGAAGACGGAAGCCGAAGTAAGAGACATGGTTTCTAAGGGACAGATTTCTTTCCAGACGTTTTCAGATGCCATGTATGAAGCTTTTGGTGAGGGATCTAAGAAAGCAAACGAATCTCTTACCGGTGCTTTCTCAAATGTCAAATCTGCGCTTGCTAAGATTGGAGCCGATTTTGTATCTCCACTGGTTAAACAGAATGGACCGATCGTAAAATTCTTGAACACAGTTCGAGAGAAGATTAATGATGTACGAAAAATGACTACGCCATTGGCTGAGGCATTAAGCGGTAAAATCGGAACAGTCATTGAGAAATTCGCAGATCTGATATCGAAAATTAACATTTCTGGAATAGCTGACAAGTTCAAAAAACTGTTTGACAATGACAAATTCAAGGTTGCTAAAGATGCCATTGAGCGTGTTACCACTGCGACTGAAGCTGCTAAAAAAGCTACAGAGGATTTTGGAGCTGTAGTTGATAAAGTAATCAACGGAGATTTCGGCAATGCTCCTGAACGCTGGCAGAAACTCACCGATGCAGGTTATGACTGGGCGTATGTTCAGAATCTGGTCAACGAAAAGCTTGGAAGCAGCGTACGACATGCGACAGACTTTGAGGAAGCTCAAAATGGAGTGAATGATGCTCAGGCAGTGACAATTGATCAGCTTTTGAAAATGTCAGATGCACAGCTGGAGAATATTGGCTTCACTCAGGATGAAATTGACGCTTTTAAAGAATTGCAAAAACAGTCTGAGAAAACAGGTATTCCGATAAAAGACCTCATGGAGAACGTGGATCAACTAAGTGCAAAATTCCTCATTCTTGATTCATTCAAAAATATCGGAAGTAACATTGTAAAATTTTTCAAATCTTTAGGTCAGGCGTTTAAGGAGACATTCAAACCAAAAGACAGCGATGGCGTGCTCTACAATATTATTGCTGGATTCCACAAACTCACTGAAAAACTGAAAATGAGTGATGAGACAGCTGATAAACTGAAACGAAGCTTTAAAGGTGTATTTTCAGTGATCAGTATCATTGGTAATGTGATCGGAAGCGCAGTTAAGCATATTGCTAACGGCGTTTCTTCTTTGTTTAAGGCATTTAATCCATCTGGATCAAACAAATCCATTCTCGATCTTACAGCAAGTCTTGGCGATAAACTTTCAGAACTCAAAGAGAAACTTGTTGACGATGGCGGAATTGATAAGGCATTTGATAAGGTTGGGGACGCCGTAAAAACTGCAGCTGATGCGCTTAAGAAATTTGTATCATACATCAAAGATACGAGCCCGATCAAGAAGTTTGGCAATGCACTCAAGAATATCGACATTAAAAACATCGGTAAGAATATCAAAGATTTGCTTGAAAAATTTGCCGAGTTTACAAAACTTGATAAAGTCGCTGATAAACTGAAAAACCTCAAATTTGGTGAAATCGGGAAGAACCTTATAGAAGGGTTCAAGAACGCAATAGAAGAAAATGCTCATGTTGTTCCAGAATTATTCATTAAAATTGGTGAGTCCATCCTTAGCGCAATCAAAGGCGTTTTAGGTATTCATTCTCCATCAACTGAAACATATGAGGTAGGACAGAATACTATTGCGGGTTTGGTAAATGGCATCAGAGACGGCAAGTATAAAGTTACGGACGCGCTGATCGAACTTGCTCAGCATGTTAAGAATTTCTTACAGCAGTTGCCATGGAAGCAAATACTTTCTTTAAGTATTATCGCAGGGCTTACGTATACCGGTAAGAGAATACTGGACGTTCTTGATAAATTTGCGGCGCCGTTTGAAGGCGTTGGAGCCATCTTGAAAAATGCTGGCGGCATTCTCGGAGCAGTTAAGACATTTATCACGGAATTCACAGAATCGGCAAAGAAATTGGCGAAAGCAAAAGCTTTTAATTTGAGGATGGATGGCATTCTTAAATTCATTAAGTCGATTGCAATCGTTGCTGGTTTGGTCATTGCGATTGCTCAGTTTGATCAGAAAAAGATCTGGGCTGGATTTGGCGTTATAGCGGCTGTAGTCGGATTGGTTGTCGGGGCGGCTATCTTGATGGATAAATTTACGTCCGCATCTGCAAAATTTGAAAAAGGCAAAGGCTTTAACATCAAGGGAATGAAGTCCGGTTTGATTGCTATTGGCGTTACAGCGCTGCTTATTGCTTCAGCAATCAAAATGGTGGGAAAGCTAGATCAGGATCAAGCAGAACGTGGGTTTACAGGCTTAGTTTTAATCCTAGGTTCTATACTGGCGGTTACATATGCGGCGAGTCAAGTGTCCCATAACACATCATTGAAGGATATTGCTGTTATCGGAACTTTAATGAAACAGCTTTCTGTGTCGTTATTGCTCATGGCAGTATCTTTGAAATTGATCAGCACGATTGATGATCCGGGAGCAGTCAAGAAAGCCATTTCGTTTGTTGGACTATTTACTGCATTTGTTATAGCGATTGCAAAACTTGGAACCAGTAAGGATGAACGTCATATTGCGCAGCTAGGACGAACTTTGATTGCTATATCTGTATCCATGTTGTTGATGGTCGCTGTGATGAAAGCGGTATCACGATTGGAGCCAGATCAAATCGGTAAGGGTATAACCTTTATGATTGGATTCGCTGGATTTGTGGCGGTGTTGGCATTAGTTACCAGATCTGGTAAAAACGGAACAGCTAAACTTGGCGGTATATTGCTGTCCGTATCAGTGTCGATGTTGCTTATGATAGGCATTATCAAACTGGTCGCAAAATTAGACCCAGCGGATGTCGCTAAGGGTATATCATTCATGCTCATGTTCGTCGTATTTGTTGGATTACTTAAAGTGGCTTCTACGATAGGAAAAGATAAGCAAATAGCAAATATGTCACGAAACTTAATCGGCATGTCTGTTGCTCTTGGAATTCTTGCGGGTATTTGCGTTCTTTTGGGTTATATAGATACTGGCGCCTTGGCAAAAGGCATAGCGGCTGTAGGGTTCTTGTCGCTGTTTATGACGATGATGACTAGAGGAGTTGGTAAGGTAGGCGAGAGCAAACAGATAACTCGGTCGTTAATTGCTATGACAGTTGCTATTGGATTAATGGCGGCTGCGGTTGTTGCTTTATCATTGCTACCGACTGACAAACTCGCAGCGGCGACTGTGGCGTTGGGTAGTATCATAGGAATGATGTCGTTAATGATACTGGCGTCTCAAAAAGTTGGAGCTCAGAAAGGCAATATGTCTGGTTTAGTTACCATGACGGTAATGCTTGGGTTGGTCGGTACTGTAATATATACTTTGGCTCAATTACCATGGCAGCAATCAGTAGGAGCGGCGGCTGGAATCTCGGTTGTAATGCTGTCTCTTGTGGCTTCTATGAATCTCCTCAAAATGGGTGGAAAAGTAGGCGCATCAGCGTTGGCTAGTATTGTGCTTATGGCCGGTGTAATGGCAGCTGTGGCTGGAATCCTGTATTTGCTTAGAGATATGGATGTTCAGTCTGCTATTGGAAACGCAACTGCGCTGTCTACAGTGTTACTTGCAATTTCTGCATCGATATTAATACTGAGCAAAGCAAAAGGTATCAGCCCGAATGCAGTATTGGCAGTTGGTGAGTTTGTACTTATATTGGGTGCAGTAGCGGGTATATTTGCAGTAGTTGGCGGACTTGTAGCATTGATACCGGGCGCTCAGCAATTTCTTGAGAATGGCATTCCGATTCTTACGACAATTGGCGAAGCACTTGGTTCATTCTTTGGCGGTATCGTTAAAGGATTTTCGGTTGAAGCTACATCTGGATTGCCGCAGATCGGACAAAATCTTGCGGACTTTGCAAATAGTTTATCCGACATTAATAATGGTGCATTACAAGGCGCGAAAAATGTTGCTCAAATTATGCTGCTTATAACCGGCGCGGAGTTCTTGGACGGATTTTCTAAGTTCTTGAGCAATGGATTATTTGGTAAACAAGATCCTACTGATTGGGGAAGCAAACTGTCAACATTTGGCAAAGCAGTAAAAGGCTTTTCTGATTCAGTATCTGGTATAGACGAAGGAGCAGTAACAGCAGCAGCTAATTGTGGAAAGGTTCTCGTTGAGCTGGAAAACGCATTGCCTAGAACCGGCGGTGTATTACAGAAACTCATAGGAGAGAAGCTTGATCTCGGCACTTTTGGTGGGAATATCAGAGGATTTGCTTACAATATAGTAGCCTTTTCTAATATCGTAAAAGGTTGCGTGGACGAATCTGCAGTAACAGCCGCAGCAAACTGTGGAAAGGTTTTAGCTAAGTTAAACGACGCACTTCCAAACACAGGCGGAATTCTTCAGAAGCTCACTGGCGAAAAAGACCTTGAAACGTTTGGAAATAGAATCAAAGCTTTCGGATCAGCTATCGTTGATTTCTCTAGTACAGTATCCGGTGATGGAAAAATTGATCCAACAGCAATCGAAGCTGCTAAAAATGCCGGACAGATCATGGCTGAGTTGAACAACAACCTGCCGACATCTGATGGAGCTTTACAGTGGCTTCTCGGTCAAAAAGATTTATCCGAATGGGGTGAAAAGCTTAAATCGTTTGGAAGTTCTATTGTTGCATTTTCACAATCTGTATCTGGCGACAACAAAATTGACACTCAGGCAGTAGAAGCGGTTAAGAATGCGGGAGATCTTCTGGTTGAGCTCAGCAACGCTCTTCCAGAAACTGGTTTATTCGACGACCAGATGTCGCTTAGTGCATTCGGAACAAATCTGACCTCGTTTGGAACGGCAATGTTTAGTTTCTGCGGAACAGTTTCCGGAATAGACACAAGTGGAGTAAGCACAATAGTGTCAGCTGCTAACAGTCTTATAGAGCTTAGTCAAAGCGCCGCAAATGTTAATGATGACGGAATTACCAAAATCAACAACGTAAAACATATTGGAACAGCAATGTCTCAGTATTCGCATGAAGTAAAAGGTATAAAAGTTGAAAAAGTTCAGACATCGGTTTCTGCAGCCAAGACCCTATTGAATATCATTACAAGCCTTGTAGGTGTTGATTATTCTGGAATTGATGGCTTTAACAAGGTGTCGGATATCGGCGGCATTATGTCCGATTACTCAAGTTCTGTATCGGGCGTCACCCCAGATCTTGTTAGCGGTTCCGTATCAGCCGCAAAACAGTTGCTAAACTTCATTAAAAGTACATCTGGAATAGATACGAGCGGTGTTTCATCATTTGCGAGCGCAGTTAATACATTGTCTAAAACTGATTTCAGCGGATTTGCTTCAGCATTTGGAAAACAGTCGTCCACGTTTAGTTCAGTTGGCGGAAAATTGGCGGATGCCCTTGCAAAAGGCTTTAGCGGAAAGAAGAGCACACTTACTTCGACGGCTATTTCAACAATTTCTGCTATGACCAAAGCAATTCGCCAGAATTACTCGACTTTCACGTCAACCGGTAAAGCCCTTATGACCAAATTTGGTAATGGCATGAAGGGGCAGAAAGCTTTTGTAGCTGCGATTGCTGTTGGTGTCGCAAACAAAGCTAAAAACGAAATCCGTGGTAAATATTCTGAGTTTTATTCGGCAGGCTCTTACCTTGTATCTGGATTCGCTAAGGGCATATCTGCCAACACCTATAAGGCCACAGCAAAAGCTCGAGCAATGGCGAAAGCAGCGACCAAAGCGGCTAAAGAACAATTAGATATCAATTCCCCATCAAAAGTGTTTGAGAGACTTGGAAAATTCGTCCCGGCTGGATTAGCCGTCGGCATAGAAAAGATGTCTCATGTTTCTTCCGGCTCTGCCAAAAACATGGCTCAATCAGCAGTAGAAACAGCACGAACTGCCTTGTCGAGAATGACTGATGTTCTATCTAGTGATATGAGTAATGTCCCAACAATCACACCAGTTCTGGATCTGTCAAATGTTCAATCTGGAATGGGAACACTTGGAACAATGCTCAATTCCGCTAACTCAATTGGACTTACAGCAAATCTTAATGCTATCAGTTCAATGAGAGCTGCCCGTCGTCAAAATGGAAATAACGGCGACGTTGTATCTGCTATCAAAAGCCTTGGTAAAGATATTAATAACATGGATAGGAACTCATACAACATTGGAGGAATCACTTATGAACAGGGTTCTGACGTCGCCGAAGCAATTGAAACTCTTGTGAGAGCATCGATAATAGGAGGGAGATCTTAACAATGCCTAGAGTATCAAATATTGGCATAAAGCTTCAATCTGGAACAGATAATACTTATATCGCCACTTGGAGTTTCAATGAAACAACCACGACGACCGTGACGACTAGCGGAATAAAAGCTGGAAGCCTTGTATCCATTAAATCGGGGGCCACTTACTATAATGGCTCCCATATTCCAGATTGGGTTAAAAACCAGAAATGGTATCTTACGCAAGTTAAAGGTGACCGTGCGGTATTAGGTAAAAACCAATCTGGTAATCACAATATTTGTAGCCCAATCAATGTAAAAAATTTAATCGGCGGTGGTAATACATCATCCACTACAACTACATCATATAACAAAACTTTGGATCATTACACTGTAACGTGGCATTACGATTCTGGTGATGGCATATGGTTTAGCGGCGGTTCTTCTGATACTACCGAAAAATATGCAAGCTATAGTGCTCCGTCGAACGCCAATAGAATCAGAGTTACAATTACTCCAGTATCAACCACTCATACTGTCAACAACACAGAAGTTGCATACTGGAACGGTTCTGCAAATTCAAAAGTTTATTCTTTAGCTGGGGCTCCGCCAGCTCAACCGTCCACTCCAAGTGTCAACGTAGAAAAATACACTTTGACTGCCAGCATCGATAATGTTTCGGACGCCAGAACTGATCAGATTAAGTTTGAAGTATACAATGATACAACTTATGTAAGTTCTGGAATAGCAACAGTAAGAGCTTGTAAGGCCTCTTACCAATTTAGCGTTTCAGCTGGAGGTTCATACCGTGTTCGTTGTGTCGCTATAAACATCGATAACAATTCGAAGATATATGGAAAGTATTCAGATTTTTCATCTGCGGTTACAACAATACCGTTACCACCGTCTGGGTTTACAAAATGCGAAGCCACTTCAAAAACGTCTGTTCGTTTGGAATGGAATGCATCAACCGGGGCAAAAACCTACGATATTGAATATTCAACAAAGAAAGAATATTTTGATGGTTCCGATGGAACATCCACAACAACTGGCATAACTACAACACGGTACGAAAAAACTGGTTTGGAATCTGGAAGCGATTATTTTTTCAGAGTAAGAGCGGTTAACAATCAAGGTGAATCTGCATGGTCCGAAATAAAATCTCTTGTACTTGGTACAGATCCAGCAGCGCCAACAACATGGTCATCGACAACAACTGCGGTGACGGGCGAGCCTTTAAATCTTTACTGGGTTCATAATTCAGAAGATGGATCAAGTCAGACATATGCTGAATTGGAACTTACCATAGATGGAGAAACAAAAACATACACCATCAAAAACACCAAAGATGAAGATGAAAAAGATAATACGTCTGTGTACCCAATCGATACTTCTAAGTATACGGAAGGTACAACAATTCTTTGGAGAGTTCGAACCGCTGGTGTCACCAAAAAGTATGGCGACTGGTCGATTCAAAGAACTGTCGATATTTATGCACCGGCCACTTTAGCTTTAACAGTTAAAGATAAAGATGCCGTTGACATCAACATCCTTACAAGCTTTCCATTTTATGTATCAGCTTTGGCTGGTCCTAAAACACAATCACCGATAAGTTATCATGTCAGTGTGAGATCGAATGAAATGTATGAAACATTAGATCAGGTTGGAAACGTCAAAATAGTTAAAAGTGGAGAAGAAGTATATTCTCAATATTTCGATACGTCTGAAGCATTACTGGTTGAATTGTCTGCCCACAACATAGATTTGGAAAATGAGATTAATTACACGTTAACTTGTGTTGTTGCTATGAATTCTGGATTGACAGCTCAGGAATCTGTAGATTTTACAGTTCAATGGTTAGATCAAACTTATGCGCCAGATGCCGAAATCGGAATTGATGAGGATTCTTATTCTGCTTATATACGACCATACTGTGTTGACGAAAAGGGTATCGTAATTGAAGATGCAATTTTATCTGTATATCGCAGAGACTATGACGGCGAATTTGTTGAGATAGGTAGCGAACTCACGAACGGAGCAAACGTATACCTTACAGACCCTCATCCGTCTCTTGACTATGCACGATATAGAATCATTGCGACTTCGAAATCTACCGGAAGTATTAGCTACTATGATCCGCCAGGTTATCCGATTCAATGCAAATCAATCATTCTTCAATGGGATGAGGCTTGGAGTAGTTTCAATACTTCAAATAGTGATGAAATGGTTAATCCTGCTTGGACTGGATCGTTATTAAATCTTCCATATAATATCGATACGTCTGATAATGGGAATGCTGATGTTTCTTTAGTCGAATACATTGGGCGAGCTCACCCTACTGCGTATTATGGAACACAATTGGGCGAAACAGCAACATGGAATACCGATGTGCCAAAAGACGATGAAGAAACAATATACCAATTACGTAGATTAAAATCATGGCTTGGAGATGTATATGTTCGTGAACCATCTGGCAGCGGTTATTGGGCCAGTGTCAAAGTGTCTTTCAGTAGGACTCACTGCGAAGGGAAGATACCAGTGACGCTAGATATAACCCGTGTCGAAGGAGGTGTTTAACAATGCCCGATTGGACAAAACCGATGCAGCAAACTTTTGAATATTATGAGGTTGATCCAGCAACTTGGTATGATAAAAAACCATTCGACAATGTAAAAACCAGTACGATCAAAAGAGATTCAGATGCAGAAACACTTGGTTCAGCAACAATAGATTTCAATGATATGGTTGGTGAATGCTATATCAGGATTTATCTCATAACAATTCAAAATGGAATTCGTGAGAGGTTTCCATTAGGCACATTCTTGATTCAAACACCGTCGTCAACATTTGACGGCAAAAACAAGACAGTGTCAGTCGACGCTTATACTCCTTTGCTAGAGTTGAAAGAGTCTCCGCCACCTTTGGGTTATTCAATCTTGAAAGGTGCGAACATTATGCAAAATGCGAAAATGATATTGAGAGAACATTTGAGGGCCCCGCTCATTGGGACAGATAGTAGCGAAACACTTTACAATGATTTTGTTGCCAATTCCAATGATACGTGGCTCTCTTTTGGTTCTGATTTAATAGCAAATGCCAGGTATAAATTTGATCTTGACGAAATGGGTCGAGTCTTATTCGCCCCTGAGCAAAACATGTTCGCGTTGCAACCAGTATACACATATAACGACGATAACAGTTCGATATTGTACCCGGAAGTTACTATGGAACATGACATTTATGGCATACCGAATGTAATCGAGGTTGTGTATTCACAGAACAATAAATATTTCTATGCCAGATCAGTAAATGACGACACAAATAGCCCTCTTTCAACTGTGAATCGTGGTCGTGAAATAATATCTAGGGTTACAGATCCTGATATAAGCGGGATTCCGTCTCAAGCCATGATTCAAGAATATGCTGATCGATTACTCAAAAACTCATCTACAATCGAATATTCAGTTTCATATACACATGCTTATTGTGGAACCAGAATTGGCGATTGTGTGAGACTGAATTATAGAAGAGCAGGCTTACAGGATGTGAAAGCAAAAATCGTTAGTCAATCGATCAAATGCGAACCTGGTTGCCCAGTTAGTGAAAAAGCAATCTATACAGTTAAATTATGGGGGTGATTATATATGGCGCTATCAAACGATTTGATCGCTGAATTTGTCAAACTTACAAATGGCGAAAAACAGCCTCCAAGTGAAACCACCATGTATGGTACAGCTGTGGAATACAACGGTCAGATATATGTTCGTTTAGATGGGTCGGATAGAATGACCCCTGTAACTTCAACTGTTAGTATAAAACCCGGTGAACGAGTAATGGTGCTTATGAAGAAGCATACCGCTACAGTGACTGGAAATATTTCATCACCATCTGCCAGCGATAGTGATGTAAAAGAAGTTGATAAAAAAGTTCAAAATGTAAGTGATCAAATTTCAGAATTTGAAATAATAATTGCTGACAAAGTAAGCACCGATCAATTGGAAGCTGCAATTGGCAGGATTACAAAACTTGAAACTGATAATGTTACAGTTAATGAAAAACTCACAGCAAACGAAGCGGACATTTCAAACCTGAAAACAAAGGATGCAGAGATAACTGGGCGACTTACTGTAAATGAAGCATGCATCGACGATCTTAACGCGAAAAAATTAGATGTTGAAGTAGCCGATATTAAATACGCTGCGATTGAAAATCTTGAGGCGACAGACGCAACAATTCGGAATCTTAAGAGCGATTATGCCGATTTCAAAGATACCACAACCGAAAAATTGACCGCTCACGATGCGACAATTAATAAATTGGATGTTGACAAGCTTAACGTCACGGATGCAGACATCAAGTATGCAACAATCAAAAATTTAGAAGCCACTGACGCCGATTTGAAAAATCTTATGTCTGATCATGCCGATTTCAAAGAGGCAACCGCTGGCAAATTCACCGCTCAAGACGCAAGTATTAAGAAACTTGATACTGAAAAATTGAGTGTTGATGCAGCAAACATTAAATATGCTAACATTGATTTCACTAACATTGGCAAAGCCGCAATGGAATATTTCTATGCACAATCTGGATTGATTAAGGACGTAACGGTTGGCGATCAGACAATTACTGGTGAACTGGTTGGCGTTACAATTAAGGGAGACCTCATTGAGGGAAACACAATTGTGGCGGACAAATTGGTAATCAAAGGCGACGATGGTCTGTATTATAAACTGAATACGGATGGGGCAACCGTTGAAAAAGAACAGACAGACTATAACAGCTTAAATGGTCAAGTCATCCAAGCAAAGTCCGTTACTGCCGAAAAGATTTCTGTGAATGATTTGGTGGCATTTGATGCGACTATTGCTGGATTTAGTATAACTGATTCAGCATTGTATTCCGGAGCAAAGGCATCGGCGACAAATGGGACACGTGGTATCTATCTTGGAAAAGACGGACAAGTGTCATTCGGCGATGGCCAGAATTACATTATGTATTTCAAAGACACTGATGGTTCTTGGAAACTTGCAATATCTGCAAATAGCATAACATTTAGCTCTGGAAGAAACATCGAAGATGTGATTAGCAGCATGCAAGATCGTATGGATGAAATAGCAGACGAGGTTACCACTTCATTGTATGTTACATCGTCAAAAGGAAACGTTTTCAAGAATACGAATGTATCAACAATATTATCTGTAACAATTATACGCGGCACACAGCGAATTACTGATAGCGAAACATTAGCATTAGTATTTGGCGAGGGTGCTTTTTTACAATGGAGATATCAGTTAAATGATTCTGATGATTATTTAACGCTTGCTCCAGAAGATCAACGGATCGCGGAAGGCGGTTTCAAATTTAAAATCAGTCCAAACGATATAGACACAAAAGGTGTATACGCTTGTGACTTGATCGTAGAAGAAAAGGAGAAAAATCAAAATGGCAATTAGAGCAACCGGTCAGGCAACTATCATTGATGTAACTGACGCTTATAGTATTATATTAACATCAGAGGCTTATACATTTCCTGGCACAACATCTGGTGCATCAGCCGGTCAGAAATGTGCAACGCAGGCAGTCGCATATTGCGGACAGAATCAGTGTCCTGTAGTAGTTGTAGATGCGAAATCTATCATTTGCCCTACTGGCATCACAGCGGCAGTTACCGATAGTGGAACAGCATCGCCGACAATCACATTTACGACAACAGCAGTTATCACCTCGTCCTGTGAGGCAACCATTCCAGTGACTGTCGACGGTATCACAATTAATAAGAAATTTTCTTTTGCAGTAGCAAAGACAGGCGCTACGGGAGCAAAAGGAGAAGCTGGTAGAAGCATTACCGGTGTTACAAACTACTATTTGGCAACATCAGCAGCAACAGGAGTTACAACCGCGACATCTGGTTGGACTACTACAATGCAAACGACAGACACCACTAAGAAATATCTTTGGTGCTATCAGTCCATTACATACTCAAGCGGAAATCCTACCGCAACAACCCCTGTTATTATTGGAACACACGGTGCGACAGGTAATACCGGCGCAACAGGCAAAGGCATTAAATCTGTAACGAATTATTATCTCACAACTTCGGCAGGAACAGGAGTCAAGACAGATACGTCCGGTTGGGCTACAACACCGACAGCAACAACAGTGACAAATAAATATATTTGGTGCTACCAGTTGATCACATATACCGATAATACAACAGAAAAGACAACCCCTGCTATTATTGGTACTCATGGTGCAACGGGAGCGCCAGGAGCCGCCGGAAAGGACGCTATTGTGGTAACAGTCACAGCAAGTAACGGAACAACGTTCAAAAACAATAATGGTTCAACTGTCCTGACCGCGCATGTATTTAAGGGCGGAGTAGAACAGAGTATTACCGATGCTGGCGTTTGCGGTTCTCTAGGATCCATCAAATGGTATAAAGCGGGAAGCAACACAGCAGCAGCAACGTCTAAAACCCTGACAATTTCGGCGGATGATGTTGATAGTGTTGCTGTATACACATGCAATTTGGAGGGGTAATCATGGCAATTAAAGGCTCTGCACAGACAACGTTAATTGATGTGACAGATGCATATTCAGTAATGCTGACAAGCGAAGCCTATACATTCCAAGGTAATTCCGAAGGCGCACCTGCTGGCTCTACATGTTCGACTGATATTGTTGCATATTGTGGTGATGTGCCTTGTAAGATAAGCGTCTCATCTGAAGACATTGTGTGCCCGACAGGTATATCAGCTTCAGTGGCAAATAACAATTCTTTATCTCCAACAATTACGTTCAAAACAACTGCAGTTATTAAAGCGGCATGTGAAGCAACCGTTCCGATATCAGTTGACGGTTTAGTTATCAATAAGAAGTTTTCATTCGCAATAGCCAAGACCGGAGAAAAAGGTGATACTGGAAAAGACGGAAAACAGTTGTTTGCTAAATGTCTAACCGCGTCCGATATAGCGACCAAAACTGCAACCATTACGCCACCTACATCATTTTCTTTATACGTCGGTGCTACGGTTTCTGTAACGTTTAACGAATCAAATACCGCTACAAGCCCAACGCTGAATGTAAACTCCACCGGTGCAAAACCAATTTATGCATTTGGTGTCGCGCTATCAAGAGTATATTATTGGGTAGCAAAGTCGACGGTTCAGTTTGTGTACAACGGTTCTGCATGGGTTATGACCGCTGATTCGGCCATGTCGTTAGCGGCACAATGGGCTTGCGAAAATGATACGGCATATATCGAAGGTAGTAAAATCTATGCCGGTTCTATTGGCACGATTCAATTAGCAGCTAATTCTATTACCGCTGAAAAAATAGATGTGGACGATCTCTTCGCACAAAAAATAACGGCAACGCATTTAACAATCGAAGGCGATAGTGTCTTCAAGGGAACAATCGATGGTGCAGATGGTGTGTTCGCAGGAAGTATGCAAGCGAAAAAAGTATATTTAGGTTCTACTGACCTTACGCATGTATCGAACGGAGATTTGGGATTAACTTCGACCACATTTACATTGGACGGCGAGAATGCCATCATTCAACAATACTATGATGCAGAAGATGGAGGTGCTGGAGGAAGCTATTATGATAAAGCTTATATAGCAACTATAGGCGGCTCACTAGAAGGCGGACCGGCCCATGCTCAATGTGAACTGAGGAGCGAAAGCTACAGAAGAAGTGAAGCGTCAGGAGAACTCCGTCTTGGCACATCATTTATACATGTAGATCCAGATTTAGTTAAAATTTATTCAGATACCAACATTGATATGTCTGCCGAAACAATCGTTCTTAATGGCACAAACTGGGATACTTTCAAAAGCCAACACGGTTACGACTGGTCAACATTCGGCACCGCCAACACTACTGACACTTGGGTTCCAGTAATGAATGGTTCGAAAGTAAATCATCGAGTATTGCCAACAGATGTCGCAGCCACAATTGACGGTGGTTGTTTCCAGAAAAGAAATAAAATTGTTACAGTAAATGGTTGGGGAGTGGGAGCATCGTCCATCATATTTAACCTGCCATCTACATGGCGACCAGTTAAGGGAAACGGTGTATTCAGTGGATTTTGTTATAATATAAGCAATCATGCTTTTTATCCAGTCACCGGTAATTTTGACACAAATGGGGTTCCATCAGTATACGCTATTTCAACATGGAACAGTGCCTATAATAATTATGCTATTTACAATAGCAGCACAGACAGACGTTCCAATTTCCAGTTATATGTAACAGGTTCGTGGTTGGCGAACTAAATGAAAGGAGAAAACAATGATTCAAACACAGGATTTACAGCTTTTATATAACACAATGAAAGACATTGAGACGAAAGGGGAGAGTACAAAGGTGATGGCAGATTGTCTTAGATTTATAGAGAATAAAATCAAAGAATCACAGCAGGAACCGGTAGCACCACCTGTTCCGCCAATGTCAGAACCAGAGCACGTTGAAGCAGAAGTAGTAGAATAGGAGATGATTCAAAATGGCAGTATATAATGTACATGGCGGCCATAACCCTGCAGGTAGAGTAGCTTGCGGTGCCGTTGGTCTGTTAGATGAGTCTAAAGAAGACCGTTTAGTAGCATTTGAACTTATTAATTATCTAAGAAAAGCCGGACAGACCGCTAGAGATTGCACATGCAATAATGGCACTAGCCAACGTGATGTTCTCGAAAAGATTGTTAAGAAATGCAACGAAGTAACTGCTTCATACGATATTTCTATTCATCTTAATTCAGGAAGATCCGATTCAAATGGTGATGGAGTTCAGGGTGGATTTGAAGTTCACGTATGCAGCACTGACAAAGGTAAGAAAGAGATCGCTGACAGAGCCATTACGAACATGAAAGCCCTTGGTTTTAGAATCCACAGCACAGGAATTGTAATCCGGAAAGATCTCTATGTACTCAATCACACAAAAGCACCGGCTCTACTCTTTGAGATTTGCTTTGTAGATGACAAAGATGACTACAACCAGTATCGAAAAGTTGGTTACAAGCGAATTGCCAGGGCATTAGCCGAAGCTATTCTCAACAGAACCATAGAAGATGATACCGTTGCTAGTAACTTTACCGGTCTTGCAAACTCTGCTCATGGCGATGGTAACTGGTATTACTACACAAATGGTAAAATCGATACCAGCGTAACCACGGTAGCTAAGAACAAAAATGGTTGGTGGTTTGTTAAGAATGGCAAAGTCGACTTCTCATGTAACAGCGTAGAGAAAAATGAGAACGGTTGGTGGAAAATCGTTAACGGAAAGGTTGACTTCAACTACAACGGCCTTGCTAAGAATGCAAATGGTTGGTGGAAAATTGTCAACGGACAGGTGGATTTCAATTTCACCGGATTAGCTCAAAACGATCAGGGCATCTGGATAGTTGAAAACGGTAAGGTTAACTTTGACTTTACCGGAAATAAAGAGTGCCAGTTCAATGGCGGTAAACTCGTATTATAATAAGGAAAGGAGACGTGTGAATTATGGATTTCTTAACATTATTTCAGGATCATTTTGTGATTGTCGTAACTTTGGCTTGCTTACTTGTCGGGTATCTGATCAAGAAGGCAAGCTTTTTTAAATGGGTTCCGAATGATGACATCCCGGTTATTCTTGCAGTAATCGGCGTTGTATCCAACTGTATTGTTGGAGGACTCTCATTTGAATCTGTTATCTATGGCGCTTTTATGGGCGTCGCGGCGACTGGTCTTCATCAGGGATTCAAAGCATTTGTCGAAGGAAATAAAAATAATACTGAAGGAAATAAAAATAATACTGAAGGAGATATTTGATGCCAGAATTTACAATCAGTTTGGGACAGATCTTATGGATTTGTTCTTTTATTGGCGCCGTATGGGGAGTATGGAAAATCATCAAAGAAATAAAAAAACCAAATGATGATTTGAAAGCTATCGTGAAGAAACACTCAGCGTTGCTTGATGCCGATAATAGACGATTAAATAACGTGGAGGGGTCTGACAGGATGCTTCTCAGGTGTATGCTCGTAATTATCAATCATGATATTACGGGCAATGGAATTGACAAATTAAAAGAGACGCGCGATGAGTTAAATGAATATTTAATTAAGCATTAGATCAAAATGGAGTAAAGGGGGAAGTCATGTTATTGACAACCCCTTTTATTTTTTCGAACACGATAAACACTAATCAGACGTAGATGGTTTGCACATTATTAGTACATTTCGACCTCTAAAACCGCATAAATACTAGACTTCCTGTTTCCGTAGAGGAAGCTGCTAAGGCTGGTAAGTTCTAAGAAAACCGCATAAATACTGACTTTTTGAGGGCTTGGTTCGTTTTGACAAGCCCTCAATTTTTGTATATAATACACACGTAATACACAGGTAATACACAATGCGTAATACACAAATAATACACAAATGGACAGTAGTTTCCATTTGAAAAGCGGAAGGATGGATTACGATGAAATTACCTAATGGATACGGCAGTGTACACAAATTGAAAGGAAAAAGGCGAAAACCATGGAGGGCTAGAATTACAGACGGATTTGTTTATGATCTGGTGGAAGATAAACAAGTTCAAAAGTATAAGACGCTTGGATATTATGAAACAAAACAAAAAGCGTTACAGGCGCTTGCTGCATATAATGAGAACCCGTATGATTTAGATGCTGACAAGATTACGTTTGCTGAATGTTATGAAAAATGGACGGAAGAATATTTTAAAAAAATCACTCCAGCTGCTATTAGAACCGTAAAAGCCGCATATAAGTATTGTTCTTCTTTGTATAATATGAGAATGAAGGATATTCGGGTATATCATTTGTCTGGTTGTATGGATGATGGATATATTATTCAAGATAAGGGAAAAGATAAAGGAAAGAAGAGAATGGCTTCAGCCGGAACGAAATCCAGAATGAAATCTATGTTCAATCTGATGTTTGATTATGCAATGGCGCATGAGGTGGTTTTTACAAACTATGCGAGAAATTATAAGATTGATGCTGAAATACTAGAGGAAAAAGAAAAGAATAAAAGACTTAAGTAGGAACTCCTATCTGGGATTCAGGCTCATGGATGGGAACCGGATGCGGAAAGTAGCGCATAATGAAAGAAAACTAAAAACTGTCATATAGGGAAAAATGAAGCTGCCGCTCCATGAATGTTTGTTCGTGGAAGCGGCAGTTTCCCTATGATGATGTGCGAATAATTTGAAAAAAGGGATGGCATATGGTAGTATTAAATGATAAAGATGTCAGGCAGAAAACAGGGGTTATCCTGGAGCAAAAAAGCAATCTGATGGGAGAGGAGACGGGAATGGATAAAAAATGGACACTCCACGTTGAAAATTTTGCAAAAATAAAAAGTGCAGATGTTACGATCGCACCGTTAATGTGTTTTGTGGGTGATAACAATAGCGGAAAAAGTTATTTGATGAGTATTTTATGGGGAATATTGACTTTAGGTAAAGATATTTTCCCAAAGAAGCCCTCTGAAGCAAAGGCATACAAGCAGTGCGAAAGCTGGTTAAAAGAACATCTTAACACAGAAACTGCACTGACGGATGATGCGATAGACCTGTATATAACCTGGTTTAATGAATTACTGAGTACACAGAAAAAAGCTCTGGTAAAAAAAATTTTCAACTATGAGGTTGAGATTGAAAAACTAAAGATTACACATTATGAGAGGAATCATCCGATCAAGATGGTTTGGGATGCGTCTGCATCCAGATATTCTGTCACAGGCGGATATATTAAATTCCCAGAAGTGGAAGCGGCAAACTGGGAAGAACTGCTCCGTATGAATGCTTATATCTGCTGGAATTTATTAATGGAAGGAATTGCAGCACCATGGTATACGCCGATCGTAAAGGGCAGACGGAATGGGGAACCAATTTACTTACCGGCATCAAGAACCGGTTTTATGCTCACGTATGCCCAGTTGATTGAAAATTCACTGCAGATTAGTTTTTCACCGGAATTGCAGGATAACACAAGTACCCTGACACTTCCGTATGTAGATTTTTTGCAGTTGATAACAAAATTTGAGATCAATAAAAAAGACAGCAAAAAGTATGCAAAGATCATCGAATATATTGAAAAGCAGATGACGAAGGGAAATCTGTCCGTAAAGAAAGATATGTTGCCAGTGATCAAATATCAACCGGAGGGCAGTGAGAAAGAGCTTCCGCTGTATGTGGCATCTTCCATTGTTTCGGAAATTTCTCCGCTGCTGTTGGTGCTGAAATCCGGGATCAATTTTAATGCGATGATCATTGAAGAACCGGAAGCACATCTGCATCCAGAATTGCAGCAGAAAATGGCACGATTGCTTATTAATATGATGAATCTTGGGATTCCGGTATGGATCACTACGCACAGTGATACGATTTTACAGCATATCAATAACATGATGAAATTGAAAAACCATGTGCGGAGTAGTGAACTGCAGAAAGAATATGGATACCGGAAAGAAGATCTGCTTTCCAGAGAAGATGTTCAGATGTATCAGTTTGTTCCAGACAATAATGGAAAAACACACTTAGAAGCGCTGGAAGCAACAAAGTACGGATTCGTTGTGCCTACATTCAATAATGCCCTCGAAAAGATTGTAGAGGAAGTGTATGCATTTCAGGAGGACTGATAAATGGTAGAAGAACGGATTGCATATGGAATTGAGAAGTTTTTGGAAGAAGATTTTTTCCTTCCGGAAAATGATTCTTACTGCTTGGAGGAAAAGAGCGAATCTGGCAGAAGCGAGCTGCAGGTGACCATTCAGGGAGATAACTTATGCTGTGAAGATTATGATCACAAAGGGAAGTGTAATTTCCTTAAACGTGAAAGTCCCCTGAAATTACAAAGAAGTGTAGATCATGTGTTGCTTCAGAAAAAAGATGGAAAATGGATCTTGCATCTGATCGAAATGAAAAGTAAAGTTGATGATAAAAAGTGGCATGAGATAAAGCAAAAAACGCGTGCCAGCTATTTTAATGTCTGCGCATTGGAACGGGTGCTTGGGATACATATTGATGAGGTTGAGGTATATACAACCTATGAAACTACAGGATTTTGGCATTCGGAGCAAAGCGAAGATCCGAAAATCATTGTACCACTTCTTGGAAAACCGTTGCCACCAAAGCCGGAGAGCGAATGGGAGAATCAGTGTGGATGTTGGAGAAATCGTGCAGTTTCATCATCATGCCGTAAAAATGCAGCGGACAGAAGATGGGAGAAAACTGATCGGTGAACTGAACATTCAGTGATCAAAACACAAAGTAAATAAGCAGAATCTATATTGAGAGGGTACTCACAAAGATGTGGGTACTCTTTTCCATTTCTAAAAACACATAATTAGATCAACTTATGTCAAAAGCCAGGAATATTTATCAGAGTAATCAATGCACCATATTTGCCAAAATATAGATGGAAAAAGGCAGGCAGTATGGTAAAATGAAAGCAACAAGCAGCGGCAGGTAAAGAGTTTTTGGGATCATAAAAAATACAGAAGATTTTATGTGATCTATGCAAAAACCAGATCAGAAGGCCAGAACAGTAAAAGGGGGACAAGGCAGGTATGGTTATGAACAAAACAATTAAAAATGCAATGGAAGAATTGGAAGATTGGTTATCTGATCCAAGTGAATTGGAAAAGAAACCGGCGAAGATAGAATATACAAATGCATTTGCAGATGAGGACGGTATAAATTGTTTGGTTTTCAAGTATAAAAAGAATCTATTGGGGAAATGGTTATTGGGGATTGTAAGTGAATCCGGAACTTTCAGTGAAATGGGAGAATATAATCAGAAAACGGAAATTGATGATGCCAAAAGAATACTGGAAATGTTGAAGAACTATTGGAAAGAGATGGCGAAAAATTAGTAAAACAGAGAGAGGGAACATGATGAACAGGATTCCAGTATTTTATATATTTTTTTGTATATTGGCAGTCTGTTCCGTACTGATTATTGTCATGCGTTGGAAAAGATATGTGAAATATTCTAATGGAACATATAAAAATGTGGGACAGGATTTGATATTTCGGACGGAACTGTCGCGAGATGAAATAGTTCGAAAATTGAAAGTACATGATGTAAATGATACGTTGGATTATGATTTTTATGAAAAAAGTGGTGAATATTTTATTAAAGTAAAAGGTGTAAAACGCCTTGCGTTTAATGGAATATTGACTGCAGATTTCAAGGTTGACTTTTTCGAAAACACACAAAAGTATATTATTATCCATCAGTGCAATAATTTTCAAATGCTATATTCGTCAGGATATGAGGCTGAAATATTTGAGTTCATGGTGAAAAAATTAAATTGTATTCCGCAGAAATCGGTAAATAAAAATGTAGAATTGTAAAGGAGCTGGCATTATATGTTGCCACATAATAAAATAATCAAAACAACTGTTAAGGAATTTTTAGAGTCAGAAAATTTGTTTCAAATAGGAAGTTCAAGAAGTTGGATAGATGATAATGGGTACTATTTCATTATCGTTGAATTTGCAACAAATGGTTATTCTAAAGGGGCAAGTTTGAATGCCGGAGTCTCATTTTTATGGGAATCTACAGAAAGCCTAAACAAAATGCTATCATATAACTATGGATGTGATGTTAGTACCGGTGTTGGTTATGTGGAATATAAAAACGATGATGAGGCGTTTCAGATTGTCATAGAAAAACTGGCAAAAAGTGCTTTGAAGGAAATAGACGAATATCGAAAATTTTCAGATATGGAATATGCAAAATCCTGTTTGCAGGAGCAAGTTGAGAAACTGCCAGAACATAGACGATTCTGGGAGTTATATCATCTGGCAATGCTCTGTTTCATGAAAGGGGATTTTGAAGAAGGAAAGGAAGTATTTGAACATTATCTGCAAAGATTAAAGGACAGTTTTTATTCTGGGGATTATTATATTGAATGGCATGAACAATTTTATAATTACTGTATTGAAAACATTCAATGTCAGTTATCTTCAAAGGAATCTGCTCAACAAATGGTTATTGATATGATTAATCGAAGACGAAAATCTTTCTGTGAGAAAGCATCGTATAAAAAGATGAGTAAAGAACTGTATACATTATAAAGCGTTTGTGGTTTTTAGACAAATTACAAAAGAAAATCAAAGATTAAGCATGGGGTATTTTTATGAATCTAAAGAATTTGGAATATATAGAAAAAAATAATCCTGTAACCAAAGAAGAAATCGATTTTGCGGAGAAGCGTATCAATGGGGAACTGCCAAAAGTCTACAAAGAATTTTTACGTTATGCAAATGGGATGGTTATGAATTTGTGCGTATTATACGATACACAAAGTATTGTTGAAAGTTATGAATGTAATGAATTTGCAGAATATGCGCCCGGATACATAAGCATAGGAAATGATAATGGTGATCGGGAACTCATTATAAAAGCAGAAAAGGGAGCCGTACTGTGTGGATTTTTAGATGCTGCAGAAATTGGAAGCTCTGAACCAGAAGAATGGTTTAACTTTAAATCATGGGCAGAGAGTGGATGTGAAATGGATGATGAGGAGGACGATACCGGATATGGAAATGTTTATATTACAAAACTGCCGGACGAAAAATTGAAATTTTTAGCAGAGACGAAAAAGATATTTGCGCTTTCAATATCAACGGGTGTTCTTTACCAACAGGTAAATACCTTGCCATGTGTTATAGTGCAGCAGATTACAGAATCAAAAGCAGATATTTTGATGCAGAAGACATCGTATCCTAAATGCTATAAATTTGGAAAATAAAAATGATAATTCTGCTGCTATAGAAATTAAAAACGGTAGAGGGAGACAATGTAGGTATGGTATTGTTTGAAAAATTTAAAAAGAAGAACGAAACACACAAAGAAAGTTATTCAGAAGAACAAAAGGAATTAAAATTTATAATCCAACAAAATCAGGCTATATTTGGAAATGCTTTTTTAGGAAAAAGAGCAACAGATGCCGAAATAGCACAGGCAGAACAGAAGTTAGCTTTAAAAATTCCAGATCCTTTTATATGGTTTTTAAAAGAATATGGCTGTGGTGGATATTGGTTCGACATAATGGGGTATTTTAAGAACGGGAAACCAAAATTTGTAGAAATAACATTGGAACAAAGAAAAAATGGTTTGCCAGAGAAGTATATCATTATAGAAGATTGTGATGAATTTTACTATTGTATTGATAGTGTGAGTGGAAAAATTTCATCATGGAGTCAATATGATAAAGATGGTATACGGGAGCGTTTTGATAATTTCTATGAGTTTTTTAAAGATAATTTGCAAAATGCAATGGATAATTTTTAGAAGACTGGAAGAAGCAATAGCGCATAGGGAAGCCGGAAAATATCCAATATCATCGGATATTTTGGATAAAACGATTGATGAGTTAAAAGAAATATTATCTGCTGAGAAATAAAGAGGATTGGATCGTAAGATATGGAATAAGAGAGGAATGGACCGGTGGCAACAAAAAAGAAGATAACAGATGACTGGCAGCAACTTTTTCCAGAATTAAAAAAGACAAAATTACTTGAAATGGATAACAGATTAGGACCATTGATAACAGGAATTTATTTAAAAGTAGTCAGAAATACATACTATACACCAGTTGCTTATGTACATAATTTATGCAGAGAATATTCTAGCATTACAACATCATTAGAGTGTACCAGTGAAACAATAGCGTTAGAAAAACATGAAGAAAGATATATGTTTTCGGCAGAAAGGTTAAAAAATAAATTGTTGATTCCGCTTAAAGGTGATGTCCCACTAGATAAAATTGTAGACGGATATAAACTTTTTTTGAGTAATCCAAAGAGAAAATCGTTTGAAGAATATAAAGATATTGCACTGGTGTGTGGCTGGTATGGAGAAAAGAAAATACTTGACGATATCCTTGAATATATTTGGAATAATGTGCAAAAGGATAAAAATCATCCTTTTTTTAGAAATAAAGATAGAGGAGTAGAAGGATGGTTTGAAAAAATTCGCGAGGAGTCAAGTGATTGTGAAAGGCTTCATGAAATATGTGAGAAAGAGATACAAAAGCATAAAGTAGGAAAACTGCCATATAGAAATATCATTTGAAAGAGGGGATGTTGTATTTATGATAGCACTTGAGGTATTCAAAAAAATATTAGAAGAAAATGGGGATAAGTTTCCATTATTAACGCTGGATGAATTTTTTGATGGAAATTCAGAAGAAGATTCGATTGCTCCAAACCAGTGGGAAAATGGCCGCCCAACACTGGATGAAATGTGGAAAAAGTTTCGAGAGATTGAGAAACTGCCAAATGTAGCATGGGTGCGTGTTGCGTTACATGATGATACAGAAATTGTGGAAGAGGACGGAATGGAACGTGTAAACCTTGTCGGGGATTCCGTCATAGTGTGTACAGACATGGAAGCTGATGAATTAGAAAATATTGTGGATTGCGACTGGCTGTGTTCGGATGGAGTAACAGAATCAGAACCTGCTTTGTATTATTCCTGTATACCGGAAATTCCAGAGAATTATCAATGTCTGGAAATTGTGTGGGATTAGGTTTGGATTGTGATTTATGGAAGAAGGCAAGCATAGATGAATTTTATAGATAAGGCATTGGTAGAATTTACAAATGGTGAAGATTTTGTACAGAAAATGGCGGACATTTATGAGTATCCAGAAGTAAGAGAAGAATTAGCAAATTATCCAACATGGATCAGAAATATCGTAACCGTTATTGATTATGACACAGAGCTGGCTATGGATGGTTTAGAGTTTAAAAGTTATAGAAATGTTATCGATGCTCTGACTGATATAGGGGTGACTACGGAAGCACAGGCTTTAATTGAATTGGAAGGTGACGTGTCGCAAGATGGTATAGATAGCTGTTATTCAAAACTAGCACTGAACAATGATTATGAGGCTTTCTGGGATAAGCTTTATTCGTATGCTGACAAGAACATGAAACAATAAGCAACATTTTGATAAAAAGCTTATTAGTGGAATAGTCCATGTTGTTATGAAATCAGAGAGAAAAACGGATTTTTAGAGGAGGTATGGATTTATGACGAAAGAGCAGATAATTGCTGGATTGAAAAATGCGGCAAAACCATGTGAAGAATATTATATAGAAGATGATCTGATAGATGCTATCAACCAATATCCAGAACCTTTTGAATTAGTGGAGCCGATTTTAGAAATCATAGGTACAAATCCACTGGTCGATTTTGGAATGCCGGGGGATCTGGTTCATTTTGTAGAGCAATTTTATAAACATGGGTATGAAGAATTACTGATTTCTTCGGTAAGAAAAAATCCAACTCCACATAATATCTGGATGGTGCACCGCTGCTATAATGATATGAAAAATCCAAAGCGTGAAATGTTTGCTGAACTTATGCGCGATTTGAAAAAAGATAGTTCTGTTTCAACGGAGATCAAAAACAGTATTGATGAATTTGATTGGGAATAAAGTAAATTACATAAAGTTATAACATATGGAAAAATCCATACCGAAAGGGTACTCACAAAGATGTGGGTACTTTTTTAGTTTCCGAAAAAATAGAATCGGCGTATATAAAAAGCATAAGTTATCACATTCTTTAACAAAGAATCTTCACAGATAGGCAGCAGCCTATGTCACAAGAGCAGGAATTTCTACCTGCAGTAATCAAAGGCAAAATAAAAGAGAAAGATTGGATCGAAAGCGGAGGAGAAAAGTAAACATAAGTTGAGATAATGGAAGAAACCGATACCTGACAGGGCATAGTAAGCACTGCCAGGGTCGGTTTTTTCTTTTTCCCAAAATGCAAAGTCACTGAAAAAATGTAGCAATATGTGTGACAGTGGCTTATAATATGGTGATAAGTACGAGAGAGAAAGAGGTTTCAACGTGGCAAAATTGTATTTTCGCTATGGGGCAATGGGCAGCTCAAAGTCTGTCAAGCAAGTCGACAGGCAGTGTATTAAAATTAGGTGGATGTAATTGAAGAAAAAATATGATATCATGTGAGAACAAATCGGGATTTGTAAAGGAGGAATATACTATGAATATAGGGTTTTGGCTATGTGGAGTTTTGGTTATTCCATTTGTGATTATAGGAGTGTTATTTGCAATATTTAAAGAAAAAGCGGCTAAATTTGTTTCGGGATTTAATTCATTACCGAAAGAAGAACAGGCATTGTATGATAAAGCTCATATTTCTCGTGATATAAAAAATCAGTGTTTTACATGGGCTGGCATAATGTTAGTAGGAGCAGTGTTGTCTTATTTTTTAACACCATATATGGCTATTCCGGCTTTTATTATTTGGCTCGTTTTATTTTTCAAAGAGGTTCACTTTGACACGCACAAAGCATTTGAAAAATATTTATTAAAATAACTTCCAGATGATAAAGCAGAAGTATAGGGTTTGATTCATATGATTTCAGTAAAAAAACAGAGAATTGCTGCTATTATGGTTTTAAGTTCCATCATGCTGATTTTACTTTTGTCGCTAAATTTCCGAATCTGGAGTGGATATTATGCAGAAGGGGATTTGGAAAGTATAGTCATACAGCAGATGGAATGTTTGGAAAAGTCAAATAGTGAAAACGATATAAGCGAAAGTATATGTTTGCATTTCTATGAGTGTATATGTTTCGGTGGAATAGAAATAATGGTGCTCTGGGTATATGATGGCTTTAAATACCTCGGACAAGGTGAGTTTTCTTTCAGACCGGGAGTTACCCTTTGCAGTCTATCGGTTCGGATGGATGATTAAATACTTCTGATAATCAAATTTAAAATTTATTATCAGGAGGAATTTCGATGTATGTATTAAATGCAAATCATATTTCAAAAAGTTATAAAACCGCAGGAGAAACTATGCGGATTTTGCAGAATGTGAATCTGCAAGTTATGAAAGGAGAAATGGTTGCTATTATGGGACCATCCGGCAGTGGAAAGACTACTCTGCTCCATGTGCTGACCGGAGTTGACACACCGGACGATGGAGAAACCGTAATAGGAGGAGAAACGTTTTCACAGCTTACGGAAGAAGAGAAGGCATTTTTTCGCAGAAAGCATATGGGAATGATTTTTCAGGATTTCCAGCTTTTGGAGAGTTTGACGGTAAAAGAAAATATATTGTTACCACTCATTCTTGAACGAAAAGAAGCAAACATCCAGCAAGAGCGTTTTTCAAGAATAGCGGATGTGCTCGGCATTGAAAAATTAGCTGACAAAGGAATTACGGAAATATCGGGAGGTCAGAAACAGAGAGTTGCGATTGGCAGGGCGCTGATCAATGAACCGGATATTATTTTTGGAGATGAGCCAACAGGAAGCCTTGACCGAAAGACCACCGGGGATGTGATGCGATGTATGAAACAGATGAATCAACGGTCTGGCATCAGCTCTCTGCTTGTGACACATGATGCTTATACGGCATCCTTTTGTGACCGGGTACTTTTTCTACAGGATGGGAATCTGGCAAAAGAAGTAAAGAAAGAGAACACTGCCGATAATTTCAGAGAAGATATATGGAAAACGCTGTGCGGTTTGGGAGGTGGAAAAGATGACCTTTTTTGATATTTCCCGAAAGATGCTGAAAGCTGGTTTTTACAAATATCGATTGTACTTTCTATGCAATTTATCTGCAACGGCATTATTCTGTTGTTTTGCAGTTATTTCCACAAACAGGACGTTTATGAATGCGTCGATTGTAAATTCATCAATATCCAATAACATTTATCTTCCATTTTTTCTGTCTGCAGTGTTTCTGGTTTTTTTTCTTCCTGTTTCGTGTCAGGCATTTCTGGCATCAAGAAAACAGGAATACGGCGTGATGTTTTCTCTTGGCATGAGCCGGAAGGAAGCGTTTAGAAACTTACTTTTTGAAAATGTGATCATATCCGTGCTGGCATTAGCAATAGCACTTGTGGCAGGAACTGTGCTGTCATTTTTATTTTTTTCCGTTATCATTTATGCAATAGATGTTCACGGAGTGCAATGGCAGTTTTGCCCGGAAGCATATAAGCTTACAGCAGTTCTATATACAGTAGTGGTGGCAGTTGCTTTTATCCTGAATGCCGGGAGACTTATGCTGGATAAAATCGGAACCCTGCTAAAAGCACAATATCGGGCAGAAAAAACAGGAAAGATCAGTACATTCTTATGCAGACTTGCACCCAACTACATGAGGTTTCATCTGGTGGAATGGTCATTTGTCCGCAGACACAAGAAAGAATGGGGATGTAGGTATGTTTTAGCCTCTCTCATAATAGCGGTATCTGTTATGCTTACGGGGGTATGTGTGACTTTATATCCGGCTTTTCTACAGGATGCAAAAAGTTATTCTCCCTATGACATGGTGTACTCAGAAATCTATGGAATGAATCAGGTTTCAGTACAGGATGTCCTTCATATATTGGAGAAAAATGGTGTTACTGTAGAACAGGTCATTCAGCTTCCCTATATCAGAGATGATGTTTTTAATTACCTTCCTGTGACAGAAATAAACCGGGATTTTGGATGTGATTATCAGATTCAGGAAGGCGAGTTTTTGAATTTGTTTCAGTACAATCTGGAAGATGGGTATGAACATAACATACAGCCAGTATCTACTGTAACGATTTCCGGGGACAGAAAACTGCAGTCTGTTGGAACAGATGTAAAGATACTGTTTAATCAAAATCCGACCTTTGCAGATAAAACACTGATCATCAACGATTCTGATTTCGAAAAATTAAGTGCAGATATAACAGGTAGTGCTGGTATCGCAAACTTGTTTCAGTTTCAGAATTGGGAAGATTCTTATGCGGGAGTATGTGAAGTAAAAGAATATCTGCAGGAAAGCAATCAGTTGAATGAAGATGAGCAGACATATTATGAATTGTCTTCGAAAGTGGAGAAATACCAGGATGCAAAGAAATCAGGACAATTTTTATTATTTTTGATGGCATTTGTGATAGGGCTTATGATAATGGCTGAGTTTCTGTTAATTCATTCACGTATCCAGGCAGAGAAGGAAGAAAATAGCAGGGTCATTTGTAGTTTGCGAATGTTGGGAATGATAGACAAGGAAATGGTAAAATGCCTATGCTATAAGAATTTTCTAAGATTTATACCGCCATCGGTTGTGGGAACAATCCTTTCTTTCCTGCCATCTTATTATCTGAATGAGAGTTATGGAATGGGGACGAATGGAATTCTGGCAGGAATCGTATTTGGAGTGATTTTGACAGTCGGAATATTCGTAGTGATACGCAGGTATTCTGAAAAAGAAGAAAAACTTTATGAAAGCGGTTTTATAATACAAGGAAGAGGATTTTTCGAGAGGATTTTTTGATTATAGATAAGTAGAAAAAGATTCAAATCCTGTGTATAATTAAAAGATAAAGATAGAGACAACTCGGAAGTTATAAAGGAGAAACACTATGGGATTATTTGGTAAAAGCAAAAAAGAGCGAGAAAAAGAGTATATGAACAGATTAGATGTTCCATTATGTTTAAAAGAAGACTTTGAATTGATTATTGATGATGTATTTACAATTATGGGGGTTGGAACAGTTGCCACAGGAAACATATCAACAGGAATGTGTAGAGAAGGAGAAAATGCGTGTGTTTATAAAACAAATGGAGGTGTATTAGAGACTATAATTACTACCATCGATATACATACAAAAGAACGAAAATCAAATGGTTGTGGATATAAAACAGAACATGTTGGACTTGGGTTAAGAGGAGTTTCTAAGGAACAATTAGAAAAAGGAGATAGAGTGATTGTAAAGAATGCCAATATGTATGGAATGTAATTACAAATTCCGGTTGAACAAAATCGCTGCGCGATGGCCTGCCAAGGCTGTGGCGCAGCTTTCTTTTTCTCAATAATAAAATAGGCAATGACAATTCTTACCAGTATTTGATATTGTAAAGTTACCACACAAAACAATTCAATACAGAAAGACACCACTGCCTATGAAAAGAATACCATTTGACCGCTTTTCTGACAAGCGGTTTTATTATGCTAATGCACCTCCATGTAAGCAGGGTTTTTCATTTACTACTGATTTTACATGGAAGATTTTACTATGTAGGAAGGATAAAGAAGTTGCAGAGATGATATAATGAATCGAAAAGAGTTAGAAGAATATATACGAAGCAATTATAGTGCAGAGCCCGATCATCCGTGGGTAAAATATCCGAATTACATAGTTTTCCGACATCAGAGCAATAAAAAATGGTTTGCGATTATTATGGATGTCCCCAAAAATAAACTAGGTTTACAGGAAAACGATATTTTGGATGTGGTTAATTTTAAATGACAGCATCTAAAATTCACAGGAAGAAAATGTGAGAAATTATATATTTGTCGAAATATAATAGTTAACCCTTCCAGACTAAATTATAGAATGGAAGGGTTAAAAGCATATGTTTAAGCTTTAGATAAACAGCTCATTTTCTTTTTCAACTGAGCAGGTTTTTTTGAGTGCAGCGGCAGCGACCGAAGTCATAAGCTGGCTGACCTTTCTTGCATGAACTGGGCATATGGACACGCACCTCATACAGGAGATACATTTGCTTTTGTCGGAGAGCTTCAGTTGATCTGCAGAGATAGCTCCGGATGGACATTTTTGTGCGCATAGACCGCAAGCAGTACAGGTGGCATTTGCTTTAGGAATCATTCCGACTCCTGCTTTTTTGTACGGTTTGTTGCCGGGAACTACAGGTGTTGATAATGCGCCAGAAGCAGCTTTTTCAAGAATTCGATCACCAAATTCAGCGAGTTCTTTATAATCATTCAAATTAGGTCTTCCAGCTGCGTATTTGCGGATGATAGAGTGTTCTGCTACGGCTGAGATAGCTGTAATCACCTGGAATCCGGCTGTTTGTGCGTAATCCTGCATCTGCAACAGGGTATCCTCGTAAGCACGGTTGCCATATACTGCGGTAACAACACACATTGCACCGTTTCCTTTGAGCATAGAAAGCCTTTCTAAGGCAAGACTGGGTGCTACACCACCAAAAGACGGCATCGCAATCAGGACCAGCGAATCTTTTTCAAAAGAAATTTTAGCGTAATCAGTATCCAGAAGAGTCAGATCGATTGTTTCGATTTGTTTCCAGTTTTTCGTGATTGCATTTGCAACCTTTTCTGTTCCACCAGTTGGACTGAAAATAATCCTATAATATTTCATTTTATTCCTCCTTTGGTGTAAAAAATAAAACTACATCACGGGTTCAGTATAACAGCTACATGGTGTAGTGTCAATATTTACAGCAGATGAGTGCTATGATAAAATGGGAATGAAAAAACGGAGGATTGATTTTATGCATATCAGTAATAAGTGTTCGATTGCAGTTCATTGCCTGGTATTTATAAATGAATATGGAAAAGAAAAGAAAGTGACAAGTGAACTGCTATCCCTATCAACTGGATGTAATCCAGTTACTATCAGAAACATTATCAGTGCGCTGAAGAAAGACGGAATCATAGATGTAAAACCTGGAACAGGTGGCACAACGCTGGCAGTTCCGCTTCAGGATATTTCGCTCTATAGTATTTGTTCCTCCGTAGATCCTCAAGCAATTGATAAAATGATAGGTATTCATTCCAAACCATCTCCTTTTTGTCCAGTTGGTAGAAATATTAGAAATGTACTTGATCAAACATATGACATGCTAAAAGAAAACCTTATATCCAGCATGAAAAACATCTCAATGGAAAAAATTGTGTCAGACTATCATTCACTGCTTGACAGAGATAGTTGATTGTCTAAGTAATTCGACAGATTCCAGTTTGTATAACAGGAAAATTTGAATTTGAAAGTAAGGTGATTTTGTTTGGAAAATTATATTGCGAGTTTAGAAAAAGAATTTTCTTTGATAGAAAATGGTTTTAAAGAGGAAGAAAAAAGAGCCTTATCCGATTATAGATCTAATGATAAAGAATTTGTCAAGAAGTTGGCGTTTTTAGCTTATAACTCAAATACCTATCAAATAAGAATGTACGGTGTATTTCTTTTTGGATACTTATCAGAACAAAATGATATTTTGACATTTATGAGAGATGAAGTTTCTAAAGATGATAATTGGAGAGTTCAGGAAGTATTAGCAAAGGCATTTGATGAATTTTGCAAAAATACAGGATATGAAAAAGCACTTCCGATTATTGATGAATGGTTAGAAAATGATAATCCAAATACGAGGAGAGCAGTTACGGAAGGATTAAGAATATGGACAAGCAGACCATATTTCAAAGATAATCCGAATGAAGCAATTAGGCGGATTGTAGCCTTAAAAGAAGATCCGAGTGAATATGTTAGGAAATCAGTAGGTAATGCTTTAAGAGATATTAGTAAAAAATTTCCGGAGCTGATTAAAGATGAACTCAATAACTGGAAGTTAGAAAGCAAAGAAATAAATCAAGTATACAAACTGGCGAGTAAACTTATTAACTGATAAATCCCAGTTTGGAGAATTGAGAAAATCGGAATTTAAAGAGGAGGAATAATGCAATGAACTTCTTTGAAAATACTCGTAAGCCACAAGGCTTCGGTGGAAAATTGATGACGAAGATGATGAACATCGGTCACGCCAAGTTATCACAATGGGGATTCTCAAATATCTCAGTGAATCCGGACGCTGCGGTACTGGATGTTGGTTGCGGAGGCGGTGCAAATATTGTAGCCTGGTTGGGCAAATGCGGAAATGGACATGTGACAGGAATGGATTATTCGAAGGTCAGTGTGGCAGAATCTCAAAAACTGAACGCCGCCGCCATTAAACAAGGGAAATGTTGCGTGGTTCAAGGTGATGTATCTGCTATCCCTTTTCCTGATGCGGTTTTTGATTATGTTTCTGCTTTTGAGACAGTTTACTTTTGGCCGGGATTGAAAAAATGTTTTTTTGAGGTAAATCGAGTTCTGAAAAACGGAGGGACATTCCTGATTTGTAACGAATCTGACGGAACGAATGACGCAGATGAAAAATGGACAAAGTTGATTGATGGTATGAAGATTTACACATCTGATCAACTCATTGCTGCTTTGAAAGAAGCAGGTTTTACAGAGATAAAAACGTATTCAAATACAAAAAATCATTGGATAAGTATTGTTGCAACGAAATAGCCAATTTCCAGTTTATTGGGAAGTCGCAGAGAACGAAAAATCGGAATTTACAGGAAGTGTGACAAGAAAGCCAAAACGGTATACTGGGAAAAAAAGATTAAGAAAAGAATAAAGAGCTGGTTTTAATTGTAAAATTTATGGGGAACTAACATCAGCTTATTGACATAAATTTAAAAATAAGTATAATAATAGTTGAGTAGTTGTTCAACTATTATTATTTGGAGGTGAATATATGTCAAAAACGTCTTATATTTGTAATTGCGATGTAATTCATGAGGATATTGTGAATGATGTGAAATCCAAGATGCAGCCAAAAGATGATTATATCCAGTTGGCTTCTTTGTTTAAGCTATTTGGAGATGGAACTAGAGTACAAATCTTACACGCTCTAGAACAGAGTGAGATGTGTGTATGTGATCTTGCAGTGCTACTGGGGGTAACAAAATCTGCAATTTCGCATCAGTTAAAGGCATTACGCCTAGCGAATCTGGTAAAATTCCGTAAAGAAGCACAGATAGTTTACTACTCGCTGGCAGATGATCATGTGAAAGAGATTATTGACAAGGGATTTGAGCATCTTTGGCAGAAATAATATTTTTTAATATTATAGTTGAGTAATTGAACAATTAAACAAATTATAAGGAGATTATCATGAAACGCATATTTCTATTAAAAGGGTTGGACTGTCCAAATTGTTCCGCAAAAATTGAAAAAGAAGTCGGAGAGTTGGATGGAGTGCAATCCTCAGTGGTAAATCTGATGAAGCAGACGCTTACAATCAATGTTACTCAGACAGCCGCAGATACGATAGCCAGTCAGATTGAAACGATTGTTCATAGTCATGAGCCAGATGTGGAAGTTCAGGAAGAAACCGTTATGAATGTTACAAAGAGTTATTCGTTAAAAGGATTGGATTGTCCGAATTGTTCTGCAAAAATTGAAAAAGAAGTCGGAGAATTGGATGGAGTACAATCCTCAGTTGTAAATTTGATGAAGCAGACGCTGACAATCAATGTTGCTCCAGTTGCCGCAAATACAATAGCCAGTCAGATTGAAACGATTGTCCACAGCCATGAGCCAGATGTAGAAGTTTCCGAAATTGCACAGGAATACTATATACCTGCAAAAAAACAGGATACCAATACATCCTATAACAATGAGGACAAGAAGTTGACGATTCGTTTAGCGATTGGCGCAGCAATCTATGGTATTGGTATGGCATTGACAGTTTTTGCGAAAGTGCCACTGCCTGTCGAGTTAGTTTTTCTCATTGTCTCCTATATTATTCTTGGCGGGGATGTTGTATGGCAAGCTGTGAGGAATATTTCAAAGGGACGTGTGTTTGATGAACATTTCCTGATGAGCGTTTCTACGATTGGTGCTTTTGTCATTGGTGAATATCCGGAAGCAGTTGCTGTTATGCTGTTCTATCAAGTTGGTGAATTTTTCCAGTCATTGGCTGTTGAGCGTTCCAGAAAATCTATATCAGATTTAATGGATATACGTCCGGATTGTGCTACAGTCAGAAGGAACGGAGAATTGATTACCATATCTCCTGAAAGTGTTGCCATTGGTGAGATTATTATTGTAAAGCCTGGTGAAAAAATCCCATTAGACGGTGTGGTATTGGATGGAGATTCTATGCTGGATACAAGGGCTTTAACTGGAGAATCGGTTCCGAGAAGCGTTCATAAAGGAGACGAAGCACTTTCCGGTTGTATGAATCAGACGGGTGTTTTAACGATTAAGACAACGAAAGCATTTGGTGAATCTACTGCTTCAAAGATTATTGATCTTGTGGAGAATGCGTCCAGTAGAAAAGCACCAACAGAAAATTTCATTACTACATTTGCACGTTATTACACTCCTGTTGTTGTAATCTTAGCAGCTATTCTGGCAATTCTGCCACCGATCCTTCTTGGTGGAGGTTGGACAGAGTGGATTCGCAGAGGATTTGTTTTCCTTGTGGTATCTTGCCCATGTGCATTGGTCATTTCAATCCCGCTGACTTTCTTCGGAGGTATTGGTGCGGCATCTAAACGAGGTGTTCTTGTAAAAGGAAGTAATTATTTAGAGGCGCTTAATAATGTCAGCATTATTGTGTTCGATAAAACTGGAACACTTACAAAGGGTGTTTTCAATGTGACTGATATTCTGCCTGCAAATGGATTTTCAAAAGAACAGGTTCTGGAGTATGCGGCCCAGGCAGAGAGCTTTTCTAACCATCCTATTGCAAAATCCATTCTCTCTACTTATGGAAAAGAAATTGACCAATCAGTTATCTCTGATTACAAGGAAATTTCCGGATATGGAATCAGTGCCATGGCAGGAAAGAAGAAAGTTTATGCTGGCAATACGAAACTTATGGATTCAGAGCATGTGGAGTACACAGCCTGTGAAAAAGTTGGTACAAAGGTTTATGTAGCAGTAGATGGTCAATATGCCGGATGCATTTTGATAACAGATGAAGTGAAGCCGGACAGTAAAAAAGCAATTTCTGACCTGAAACATATCGGCGTGGAAAAAACAGTCATGCTTACCGGTGATGATGAAAAAATAGGGAAGTCTGTTGCAGAAGAATTGCAGTTGGATGAATATTATGCACAGCTGCTTCCTGACCAAAAAGTGGAAAAGGTTGAGCTTTTAGACAGTAAAAAGAGACCGGGAAGCAAATTGACTTTTGTTGGTGATGGTATCAATGACGCTCCTGTCCTTGCCCGTGCAGATGTTGGTATTGCAATGGGTGGGCTTGGTTCGGATGCGGCCATTGAAGCAGCAGATGTAGTTCTGATGACAGATGAACCGTCTAAGCTGGTGGACGCGATTGAAGTAGCAAAAGCGACAAAACAGATTGTCATGCAGAATATAGTGATTGCTCTTGGGATTAAGAGTGTGTTCCTGATTCTTGGCGCTCTTGGTATTGCGGGAATGTGGGAAGCTGTATTTGGTGATGTAGGCGTTACCATAATTGCTGTTTTGAACGCAATGAGAATTTTGAAAAAATAGGAAATGAGGTGGGAATGTGAAACGAAAACTGATTCTGTTAGTTGTTACGATTGTTTTTCTTGTAGGTTTTGGTGTCATTTTACATTCACCGCCTTCTATGATTGATGCAGTCACAGGAGCAACACCGAAGTCAAAAAAGGCGGCTCAAGCCTCCGCACAGTTGGAAGGCTCTTATGTTCTCGGTATTAATATGATGTCAGATGGTCTCGACAACGAGAACACCCGGAATAAATTAAAAGAATTGGCACTGGACGATTCGGAAACAAATGAAACAGATCTCATGAAAACGGACATTAGTTTTCGGTTATATGTATCTGAGACGGATTATCCGCTTGTCAGTTATGCTAAGAAACTCTGTGACAGGTTGAAACAGGCCGGTTTTTCCGTAGATCTGAAAGAGTACAGTAACACAATGATGTTATCAAGAGTGGTAAGTGGAAAGTATGATGTATTCCTGGCATCGGATGATTTTATTGACGTTACAACGCTAACACAGATGGACTATATGATCATGGACAGCGAAGAAATGAGGTGAGCGGGAATTTATGAGAAAATGGAATACGATTTTGTCTGTTTTAATGCTTCTCATTTTTATGATTCATGGAATCATGGGCAGCTTTATGCTGAACGGAGTTGGAAGTAGTGCAGGGAAACTTCTTGCATGGATTGGTGTTGGTATTCTTGTTGTGCATACGGTGATTGGTGTCATCCTGACAGTTCAGAGTTTACAGACAGCGAAGCAATCAGGAAAAATGTATCTGAAACAAAACGTCATATTTTGGGCGAGACGAGCCAGTGGGATGGCAATACTGATTCTGCTGTTATTCCATATTGGCTTGTTTGGAAAGGTGCAGAATGGGACATATATTTTGTTCCCTTTTACAACGGTAAAGATGGTAACTCAGCTTTTGTTCGTAGCGGCAATCTTTGTTCATATTTTTATCAATATCCGCCCATTGCTCGTATCACTGGGAATCATCAGTTATAAAGAACGAAGGAGTGATATTTATTTGATCCTTTCGGTGCTTCTTCTTTTTATAGCGGGAGCGGTTATTTTATATTATATTGGGTGGCAATATCTATGAGTAAGACAATTATTATTATAGGTGCTGGACTGGCAGGACTTTCAGCGGCTTTGCAGGCAGCGGAAAATGGATGCAATGTAAAACTGGTTTCCTCCCTTCCGTCAGAGCGGGCACAGTCTGTTATGGCGGAGGGCGGTATCAACGCAGCTTTGAATACAAAAGATGAAAACGACAGTCCCGAAGAACATTTTACAGATACAATAAAGGCAGCATGTGGTCTGGCTGATCCAAATGCAGTTTGGGGAATGACACAGGCAGCACCGGAGCTGGTGCACTGGCTGCTAAAACTTGGAGTTAAATTTAACATGAGTGGCTATGATGATGTGGATCTGCGGAATTTTGGCGGGCAGAAAAAGAAACGGACTGCTTTTGCACAGAGCGATACCGGGAAGCAGATCATGACAGCTATGATAGACGCTGTTCGCAGGAAAGAAGCATCTGGTATGGTAGAACGGTTCAGCCATCATTCTTTCCTGACACTTCGTCTGTGTGGCAATATTTGTTGTGGCTGCGTAATCAGGGATGAATACAGTCAGGAGACTGTGGAATTACCGGGGGATGCGGTTATTGTTGCCACCGGTGGTATGCACGGATTGTTTGGAAATACAACGGGTTCGCTGAGCAATACAGGAGAAGTCACCGCAGAATTGTTCCGGCTTGGTGTTCCTCTGGCAAATGGCGAGATGATCCAGTATCATCCGACAACTGTGAAATGTGGTGGAAAACGCATGCTCATCAGCGAGGCGGCCAGAGGGGAAGGTGGCAGGTTGTTTGCCATGAAAGATGGAAAACAATGGTATTTCATGGAGGAAAAATACCCGGAGCTTGGAAATCTGATGCCACGAGATATTACCGCCAGAGAGATATGGAAGGTCAGCCATGAATCAGAGGTATTTCTTGACATGACGGAAATATCGGAGGAGATTATTTCAAATAAGCTATCTGGTCTGGCAGACGATTGTATGACCTATCTGCATAAAGATATACGAAAGGAACCGGTGTCTGTTTTACCGGGAATTCACTATTTTATGGGAGGCATTCTGGTGGATGAGCAGCACAGAACGCCGATTCAGAATCTTTGCGCTGCCGGAGAATGCTGTGCCCAATATCATGGTGCCAACCGCCTTGGTGGAAATTCTCTGTTAGGAGCGTTATACGGAGGACGTGTTGCGGCAAAATCAGCATGCGAACAGGCAGATGTAGTAGATCTATCTTGTGCGACACAGATAGATTTTCCACCAGCGTCTCAAATTTCAGAAATAAAGCAATTAAACAAAGTGATGCAGGAGACTATGGGCGTTGTCAGAAATGAGAATACGTTGTTAAATGGGATTCAAACGGTACAAGCGCTGACAGGAAATCTTCCATTGCTTGGCATGGCAGTTCTAAAGAGTGCTCTTGCAAGAAAAGAAAGCCGTGGTGCACACTGGCGGGAGGATTATCCGAAGAGCAATGACGATGATTACCTTAAAACAACGGTAGCCAGATTTGATGGAAAGCAGATACAGATTTCCTTTGTACCTGTTCCAGAAAGGCGGTGATTCACTTGCTATATAAAATAAGAATCAGGCGGCAGGAGAGTCAGAAATCAGACAGTTATTGGCAGGAATTTGAGTATGACGGAAGCAAAAGCAGCTCTGTTGCCACTGTTCTAAAGGAATTGAACAGTAGAACCCCTTTGAAAGATAACTCAGGAAATATAGTTACTCCCATCAGCTGGGAATGTAGCTGTATGATGCGAAAATGTGGGGCTTGCGCCATGCTGATTAACGAACGTCCGAGGTTGGCATGCTCTACATTTCTACATACGTTAAAAGGTTCTACAATCATCTTGGAACCTTTAAGCAAATTTCCGCTTGTAAGAGATTTGACCGTTGACCGGTCAAATCTGTTTGAAAATTTGAAAAAACTGAACCTTTGGCTTGAAAGTGAAGCTTATATGAGTTCGTGGACACATGAACCGAGATACCAGTCGGCACGCTGTCTGATGTGTGGCTGTTGCCTTGAAGTGTGTCCTAACTTCTCTGCAAATGGGACTTTCGCAGGCACTGTTGCTGCAGTCAACGCATTTCGGATTCTGAATGAAGAACAGGAAAGCACTCATTTGAATGAGATTTCTGCTGAATATAAGAAGAGATTTTTTGAAGGATGCGGGAAGTCGTTATCTTGTCATGATATTTGTCCGATTGGTCTGCCTGTGGAAGAACTGCTTGTAAGGTCGAATGCAGCGGCTGTTTGGGGCAAATAAAATGGATGATAAAAGCTATAATGAATGTATGAAGAGAATCAAAAACTTGATTCTCTTTTTTAAAATACATACATTTACAAATATCTATGTATATATCATATTGAACATAGACAATGATCAATGTGAGGTGTCAATATGAATGCAATGGATGTGGCTTTGATATGCAAGGCTTTGGGCGATGCGAACCGGCTGGAAATTGTACAGATGCTGTCGGATGGAGAAAAGTGCGGGTGTAAACTTTTGGAAAGATTTGAAATTACCCAGCCAACTTTATCCCATCATATGAAGATATTGGTAGGATGCGGTCTTGTGAATGATCGTAAGGAAGGAAAATGGCATCACTATTCTTTGAATTGTGAGACATTGATGAATTACAAACACTTTATAGAATCCCTTACTTGCCTTGGATGCGGTGACGGGGATTGTTGTAAATAATTTAAGGAGAGCAGATATCATGAAAAAAGAATCAAATTCAGGAGATTCCTCGTTGGTCATGCCCTTTGCTTCTGGCACAATACTTTCAAAGACTGCGCCCCGGACGATAAGGCGGTGGCTGCGCGTTCTGCGTTCCTCTTTGAATAGCTTCTGACGCAACATCTTTTCCCGATTTTGATGTTGTGTTAATCCATCGTCTTTCGATAATACAGATACGAATAGATTACTGGCAAAATGCACGGAATAATGGCAAACACCAGAAGTATCCACACATTTTGAAATGGCGATGTTGCAATCAAAACAATTCCCCCGATCACCATACATTTTCCTCCGAACCGATGGGTATGATACCAGTTTTCAGAATCGCATAATGCCCATGGAACACGAAATCCAATGCTATAATTCGGTTTTATTTTTGGAATAAAGTTACCTAAAATGAGATAAAGAATTCCAATGAGTAATCCACCAATAAATGCTGTATTCAGCAGGTATCCTAAGTTGTACACATAAATCATGTTACAAACAACCAGAGAAACCAACGGGCAAATCCACAAAACACCCCGAAATACTTTTTTGCTAATATTTTTTGATTTCGGATCAATGTTTGTTATAACTGCACAACTAAAATGAAGCAGCAGCAGAATGAACGGAAGTCCAAACACTGCAAAGATTTTGGAACTATATCCATTTGGCTGACCATCTGCTCCAAAATGTATTGCAACAGAAGCTGGTAGATGTTTCCATAAAAGCAAACCTATAACGATTGGCAATAACGTTACGATAGATGTAAACACTAACATTTTTTTATGATGTCTGATCATGATCTTTTTCTCCTTTTAATTCACTGATCCACAAAAAAATTTCTTCAAGCACAGTGGCATTTAGCTCATAATAAATATATTTGCCTTCCCGTTCGTCACGAACTAAATCCGCATCCTTCAAAATAGATAGATGACGCGAGATTGCCGCTCCCGAAATGGAAAAATGATTACAGATCTCACCGGCAGACAAGCGCGACTGCTTGAGTAAATTAAGTATTTCACGTCTTGTAGAATCCGCAAGCGCGTGAAGTGTATCCTGCATTCCCAAATTTATCCCCCCATCATTTAACATTTCAGTTAATTGTTAAATGTACTATAACATGATAACTCTGTTTGTCAAGAGACATACGCTTATTTCCAGAAATACTGCAATATAATCTACTTTGATTTACTTTTTTCTCTCCAATAAACTGGAAGTTAGCGATTTCTTTTTCCGGTATTCTCTGTCCCACGGATTTCCTCATGATAGAAATAATCTACGATCACCGGATGTCCCTGCGGGACTCTGCCATAAGGCATTTCATTATCCACAAAGGCACAATCATACTTCTTAGCCATTTTCTCAGCTTTTACTTCAAGTGCTTCAAAGTAGCTGCGGTTATGCTTGTTATAGATCTCGTCGTAAAGTGGTACAAGATCAGGATATTTTCCGGCGATATAATTCATAATTGTCTTTTTGAAACCGCCTCGAAGATTGAGATTTTCGAGCCAGAACAGATCGCACTGATTCTTTACCCGCTCAAAGATTGCTTCAAAATCCGTGATACCGGGAAATACCGGGGATACGAAACAGACTGTACGGATACCTGCCTCATATACCTGCTTCATAGCAGCGATACGGTGCTCAATGCTCGAAGCAGAGTCCATATCGTTCTTGAAATTTTCATCTAGTGTGTTGATCGACCATGAAACGGTTACACGTCCAAGCTTCTTCAGTAAATCAATATCTCGTACCACAAGATCCGACTTTGTGCAGATCAGAATATCTGCGTCACTGCCGATCAGCTGCTCCAGAAGTTTTCTGGTATTCCCGAATTGCTCCTCCTGTGGATTGTAGCCATCTGTCACAGAACCGATGACCACCCGCTGTCCGGCATATTTCTTCGGATTTTTAATTTCCGTCCAATGCTTCACATCAAGGAAAGTGCCCCATTCCTCCTTGTGTCCGGTAAAGCGCTTCATAAAAGAAGCATAGCAATACTTGCAGGCATGTGTACAGCCCACATAGGGATTGACCGAGTAACCACCTACCGGCAGACTAGACTTAGTCATGATGTTCTTTGTCTCCACCTCACGAATGAGGATTCCATTTATTTCTTCTTCCATGATTTCTGTACCTCTAACACTTTATTAAATTCTTCCGGCATTTCCTGAATCATATTTTCATCCCCTATGATAGGGACAAGGTCTTCCTTCATAAACACCGGAATGCCAAGCTTATGTGCCTGGTCCGCCAGAGACCATGCCCATTCCGGCTCCGTATGAATCTTCCTGCTCTGAGCTCCGGTCATAGTGCCGACAACGATCCAGTTGATTCCGGAAAGGTCAACTGTACCGGGATCGTCGAATAACGGTTCAAAGGTAACATGGTAATGCTTTGCTCTGATGTTTTTCCGAAGGGCGTCGATACGCCACAGTTCTGCTTTCCTCGTCACCGTAACGCCAAACCATGCGTTTTCCAGATCGGTATCAAAATCCAGCAAATCAGGTCGCTTGGTAAGGAACAGGAACTGATGCTGTGGATTTTCACGGATTTTTGCAAATACCTCGTCTCTCCATTCCGGCTTCCATCCGGAGAGATCGCTCATCCCGGTAAGAAGAAAGTTCTGCGGACGTTTCTTTTCCATCATCTTGAGCTTACCCGGAAAGAATTCAGGGTCAGCGAAGTCATCAATCATATGCCAGCGTTTCACGTTGTTGCGGGCATAGCAATATGTACACCCCACTGTGCAGCCAATGACGATATTCATGTTCTGAATCTGATCTTTGATACAAATACTCATGACTTCTGCCACTCCTCAAGATTCTTTCTGATGCGGTCGAGACATTTCTCAAACCGGGTAATTTCTTCCTCTGAAAAACCTTTGTAGTAAATACTGCCCATCTCATCAGATACAGAATCGTACTCGCCCTTTAAGGCATGTGCTTTCTCAGTCAGAAACAGGAGTGTTTTCCTTTTGTCCGTTTCAGACTGAACACGGCTTATCAGCCCTTGATTTTCCATTCTTTCCAGCATCGTAGTAAGAGATGTTATCGCTAATCCGCATTTAGTGGAGAGTGACCTGATTGAGATACCATCCTCCTGCCACAGCACATAAAGAATACGTCCCTGGGCTCCATTAAACGCATCAATATTCTTTTCACTGAGAATCTTCTCAAAAATCCGGTCTCCAAGCTGTTTTATTTTTGTGACAAGAAATCCTCCATTCATTTCCATACAAAAGCTCCTATATAGTAGTTTGTTAAAAACATACTATATAGGAGCTTTATTGTCAAGAATTTATATGTCTTAATAGGTAAATTCCATTTTTTTCAATTCTCCAAACCGGAATTTGGCTATTTCGTTGCAACAATACTTATCCAATGATTTTTTGCATTTGAATACGTTTTGATCTCTGTAAAACCCGCTTCTTTCAAAGCGGCAACAAGTTGTTTAGATGTGTAAATCTTCATACCATTGATCATCTTTGTCCATTTTTCATCTGCGGCATTCGTTCCGTCACTCTCGTTACAAATCAGGAATATGCCTTCGCTTTTCAGCACACGGTTGACCTCGGAAAAGCATTTTACTAATCCTGGCCAAAAGTAAACTGTTTCGAAGGCAGAAACATAATCAAAAGTCGCGTCAGAAAAGGGTATAGCAGATACATCTCCTTGAACTACATTACATTTCCCTTGTTTAATGGCGAAGGCGTTCAATTTCTGAGTTTCTGAAGATGGTGATGAATTAGTGGATTCTATATGGATTGCTAATTTTAATGAATTAGTGAACTATTTGGATACATTGTAATTGTCCATAAGAAAATAAAACAAAAGTAGCAGGAGATAAAAAACTTCTGTCACTTTTTTGAGTCATATAGGCATACTATTTACAACAAAAAATAAATATTTCTTTAATTTTATTGGTATTCTATTTACATGGTATAAAGAGTAATATACTCTGAAAAAGTACATGCGAGTACTAATAATAAGAAAATAATAAGAAGAGAGGTATTATAATGAAGAAGAAACTAATTACGATCATAATTGGCATGGTGTTTTGTATCGGATGGATTGGAGGCTGTGCAAGTAAAGAGACAAATCACGATAATGTTGCAACAAGTGTTACTGAAGAGTCTAAACAGGAAGGCGTAAAAAAAGAAAAGGAGCTTACAGGAACAATCGATGAGATTAAGGATTTTCAATTTGTTATTATAGACGATGAGAACACACCATATAGTTTTACTTTTGAAGAAAAGCCGGATGGATTAGAGAGCGTTTGCAACGGAGATACTGTGATTGTAAAATATATAGGAACAATTTCTGAAGTTGATCCATTTGAAGGAGAGGTAATATCTGTTGAAAAGACAAAGTAAAATAAGAGCAGCTATTAAATTATCGGTTTTTATTATTCTTTTATGTATGATGTTGAGTGGATGTGCAGAAAAAAAAGAAAAACTGCCAACAGCAACTTATATGGGAGGAAACAATACTATTACAGAGATTTGCAAAGAACTTAGTTCTGCGGGAGCTTCACATGTAGATACATTTCAAGAATGGGTGACTGATTTCGCAGATTCTGCAGGAAAGAATGCAAAGTTAAAAGATAGCTGGTCAAATCCTGAAAAAATGAATACTGATACCGGTAAATGTATGGATGGTTGGGAAAAAACTCATGACTATTCAGACACCGATTGCAGAATGACAGCCTTTCTTCTGCTGGATGGGCTGCTTCACGCGGAATCAACAGAAGCTGACTATAACGGCACGTATTTGATGTTCGATACGGAAGCAATAGATAATGCAGACAGATATAAAATAATAAAACAGAAGATAAACATGTTTACTACACTATATGGGGAAAAGCATGTTACGGATGAGAAACATCCGGAAACAACATTTTCTGATAGCTGGAAGCAATATGGTTTTCAAATAGATAGTGACAGGATTTCGCTGCTTAGTATTGCAATATACGACCCGGATTCTGATGTTATTTTTGTAGGACATACCGGTTTATTAATAAAATACAGTGACTATTATTTATTTGTGGAAAAAATTGCATTTGAACAACCGTATCAGGCAACAAAGGTGCATAATATGGATGAATTGCTTAATATCCTTTCACTGAGACCAGAGTATTTCGGAGAAGAGGGAGAAGCCGGTCCATTTGTATATAATAATGGAGAATATGTGGGAACATTAACGAATAATAATAATTAACAGAGGATAAAAAACCGGTAAACTCTCGGCATAGACAGACATTGGTTATTTCTGGTACAATAAATAAAAATTGAACGTGAGGGATAAAATATGTTTACAAAAGAAGATAATCAGGTATTAGATCGTATATTAAATGCCAGAAAAACTTGTCGTGCATTTGCGGAGAATGTGCCGACTGATGATGAAATCAAAGAAGTAATCCAGGCTGGATGTATCGCACCATATGCGTCCATTGATGCAAAAGCAGTTACACCGTTCCGCCATTTTTTTGTAATTAAAAAGGATGATCCGAAAATGGAACAAATAGATGCGTTTATCAGGCAGCAGAGCCAGGTAGATTTAGATGCAAGAATCAAAGAAGAAGAGACAGATCCTTTTTTGAAAGAAAATGGAGAAGGTGTCAAAAAATTGTGGAAACATGTTGCGGAATGCGGGGAAAGCACCTTCCCAAATCCACCCTGTCTGATCATTGCGGCCGAGTGGCGTGGCGCCAGAAGAGCAGAACATCAGAGTCTTGCACATATGATGCAGAATATGTGGATTAAAGCTACTGCATTAAATCTGGATTTTCAGCTTATTTCTGTTACAGAAAATATGGTAAATAATCAGGATTTCTGCGATATGCTTGGACTTCCGGTTGGTAGGTATGGATTTCTTGCATGTGTGCTTGGATATGCAAAAGAAAATAATGCACCGCAGCATCCAAGGGCAACGACACAGATTCATTGGCTGTAAATCAGATGACAGAGTATAATATTTAGACAATCACAATTCGTGAAGGCGTAAAACAAAGTGTGTGAGTTAAGAAAAGTATTGTCAATTTACCCAAAAACTGTAATATCTTGAAAACTGAAAAAACCATATTTTAAGCGGTCTCGCGAGAGGCTGCTTTTTCTTTCCTTTCTTTTTACACTTCATTTTTTTAGCTTCTAACCTGTAAGAAGTTATCGGTTTTATCCTGAAAGTGTAGGAAGTGGATACACTGTCGGATATCGTTGATTTTTATGAGATACCGGTTCTCTGCTATGGGTTACGAACAGATTTTTTGAATCACTTGTTTCCGGGCTCCAGACGGTTGATGGATATCGCTGACGTGATAGAAGAAGTTCCGACGGTCTGTTGGTGTGGCAAACGGACACAGTGTAATACCAGATATGCAGATGGGAAGATTGTCCGGGAAGGTGCACAGATTATGCTTGGTTCCAATGAGAGTTATGTGGCTTTGTGCAGGAAACATTATAAAGAAGGAACATTGTGGAAGCCGACGGATGACGATGTGAAAAATCATTTAAGAGATATAAAGACTAAAATATATGGTGATATAAAAATATCTGAGAATCAGATTAAGGAAGGGCAGTAAAAGATGCACAAATTGCACTAAAGTCAATGCGAGATAAGTATGGCTTATGAATAGATGATTTGAATGTATTTTTTTCTGTAATAAATTTGGTTATTATTTCCATATAAGTACTTCCTTTCAGTAATAAAGTATCACTTTATAGTGAAAATAGTTATAAAAGACGTAAATGAACTAAAAAGATATTAATTTTTATTTTTAACAAAAGAAATTGCAAATGTGATAAAATTAAGATAAAATAAAGATAATATAAAGCGAAAGGAGAAATAAAAATGATTCAAATCAGACCTGTTTCTGACCTCAGAAATAAATTTCCGGAAATTGAGACAATTGTTAATAACGGAAATCCGGTATATTTAACAAAAAATGGTTATGGTGCTATGGTGGTTTTAAGTTTAGAAGAATATGCTAGTCTTACTGATAATATAGAAATGAAGCTTGATGAGGCGGATCGGCAAGCAGCAGTGACTGATGAAAGACTTTCTCATGAAAGTGTATTTAAAAAAGCAAGGAGTGCAATATATGGAAAATAAATCTTATTCACTCCGTTATCTTCCTAATATTTGAGACAGATTTGTTAAGTACAATAAATTATATTACAAACGTTTTGAAAAATGAAAGTGCAGTACTTCGCTTAGTGGATGATATAGAAACTTCTATATTAAAAAGACTAGAAAATCCTCTTGCCTTTGAACCGTATCGTTCTGCAAAAAAGAGGGATTATCCTTATTATAGGATTTATGTGAGGAATTATGTTGTATACTATGTAGTTATTGGAGATGTTATGGAAGTACGACGCCTGATATATGGTGCGCGTGACATAAATCGTCATTTATAGCAGTATACTACGGATATAGTTTTACATGGTTTAGTGGCAATATTCAAAAGGAAAATGTATTACATCTCCTGCATGAAAAATATCGTAGGTGTTTTTCGTGCAGGAGGTATTTTTATTCTTCAGCTAAAGATTTATCCGTATTGTGGGTATCCCATGTGCCAGTTTCAGTACCCCAAAGGAATAATAAAATCACCTTCTGACTTAGTAGCTGACTGCTCAATAGAAATACAATCCGACAAATCAACAATATGATTCTGATCTGTAATTCCAAAAATACGATAGGATCCATCTGCAATAATTCCGGTTTTTCGGGTGGAGAATGGAATTTTTGTCAATTCGTTTGTCTGGCAGTGTTAAAGCAGATGGATATTGTAGAAGATAAGGGCAAAGTGAAACTGACGGCGCATGGAAAAGATTCTTTATTCCGGAAAGCTGATGAAGCTGGAATATGAGACAAAATCGGATGTATTTGTTCCGGCAAGAAGACAGAGGGATTATTATGAAATACCGGCAAATGCGCTGCAGTATACTTATCATAAGCCGGAACGATTGCTGATCGGAAGTGTGAAGCTGAAAATGTATGCGCCGCTTGCAAATAAGCAGCTGCGTGTAAAGACGGCGGTTCTCAGTATTCTGATGAATGGGTTCTGGTAAAAGTGAAGAAATAATTAAAGAGTAATTGTAATGTAAGTAAAGGAATTTTCAAAAGATTTTTCTTGCTAAGATATAAATTATCTTGTTATAATATAAGCATAAAAAGAAGGTTCTTACATATAATAAAAAGGGAATCTTGGTATAAAATATGGTGTCACTCCGCTATTGACAAATACATAGCCAGATAGTATGATTCAATCAATGAGATAGGGTTTTCGTAACGTAAAAAGGCTTAGAAAAAGAGAGGAAACACGTATGAAAATCAAAAATGTCAAAGATGTAAACGTATTTTTAGGAGTTGTTAATGAGTGTACTGGAGATGTAATCTTAACATCAGAGTATGGTGATAAATACAATCTGAAATCTACATTATCACAGTATATTGCAATTGCAGCACTTCTTGGCCAGCACGGAGAGGAACTTGAGTTATGGTGTTCTAACCGTGAGGACGAAGCAAAATTCCTGCATATGTTCCAGGATAACCCGGAGATGATGTAATTACTCCTTTTCGTTGGAAAGGTTTCCAATTTTGTGACATTACAGATTTATCCAACAAAGAATGAAAACGAAATAAAAATAAGGGCAGACAAAACGGTACGTTCCAAGTAAGGAGCGTACCGTTTTGTTTGTGATTTATGAAGCATTGTCATTGTTTTGCGGAAAGAACAGCATTGCAGAGGCGGTAAAAATTCCATTTTCATATTCAAATAAAATTGTTCCATTATATTTTTCTACTGCCTGAGTGACATTATGCAGTCCCCATCCATGAAAAGATGATTTGCGTGTTTTTGGTGGAAGTCCATCATCCGTAAATTTGATTTCTTTGGATGGATTGGAAATTTCGATCAACACAAATTTCTTAATGCTCTGGATACGGATTTTTAATGGAGCAGTCTGTTCCGGGAGTTTACCGACAGCTTCAATGGCGTTATCTAGTAAATTTGCCAGTATTGTACAAAGGTCGGCTGCTTCAATTCCGGTTTTATCCGGGAAATCGGTCTGGATCTCATAGCGGATCTTTCGATTTTCCATGAGCTGTATTTTATTGTTTAATACGGCATCTACCACATCATCACCAGTCCAGTGGGTTTTCTTCAAAATCTGCACCGGTTTCTGAATCGCGGCGATATACGTTTTTGCCTCTGATATATTTCCATCATCCAGCAAATGATCCAGAGCAATCAGGTGGTTGTTCAGATCATGGTATAACCTTGCGTTCTGACTGTATACTTCGTTCAAGTTCTGATATTTTTCTTCTAGAAGATGTTTGCTCAGAGTTTCTTTTTCCAGTAAATGCTGTCTGTTTCGCAGATCGATCTCAAAGAGCAGAACGGCAAATAGCAGCAGTAAAAAAGCGATGAGGATCACCCAGAATTTTGGTGCCTCAAAATAATTGCTGAATGTTTTATGCATCAGATATATCATAACAAAACATCCAACGACAGTAGCGATAAGCAGTTTCCAGACTTTCTTCTTTCCATCACTCATGCGGCGGATGATTGCAGCTGTGATCAGGACAAGGGCAAGTTCACATCCTTTTGTAATCAGAGAAAAAGCAATCGTTGTCCGGTCAGGATAGGAATGGAGAACCGAAAGGAACCTTGCGCCGTGACGCGAGAAGTTTAGCATCATTGTGATATAAAAAAGTTCAATACATCCCGCCATCAGCACATAAAAAGTGGATAGGAAGATTATAACAAAAAACTTCTTACGAACCAAAATGCATCCGCTGATAAAAAGAATCAGAATATACAGCAAAACGGAAAGCATCGTATATAGCAGATAGTCATTGATCTGTATATAAAATGGTGCCGCAATGTAGGAAATAATGACTGCATACCGGTACTTGAACGTAGGATAAACCGCATGCAGTAATATAAAAAATATAAACACTTTTAATATGGCAAAGCCGTAATCGGATATCATGAAGAATGTTGTCATAAAGAATTCCTCCATAATTTTTGCAGCAGTAATTTGAGTTCCCTGATACGTGCAAGACTGGCAGGAAGAAATTCACCGTTATCTAATTCAATCGTTGTGTCCTGAATGGATACGATATGGAGCAGATTTACGATGATTCCTCTGTCAGCAAAAACAAAATCAGAACTGTTCAGTTCTTCCATAACCGGATTTAAACTTTTGCGCTCTTTTACTTCGGTCTGGTTTGTTAAATGAAAAACACTGTTTTTCCCTTCGCGGGATATGTACAGGATGTCTTTCAGCAATAATTTTCGATACATGCGTGTATTGGAGAGCAGATAGTACTGGTCAGTCTGCATATGAAGAATCCGAAAGGCATCTTTGAGGGCTGTCGGCAGCTTCTCCGGGAGCATTTCTTTGTCAATGTAGCGGAATGCGGACAGCTCAAAGGCATCCAGTGCGTATTTTGTATAAGCGGTAATGAAGATGATCAGCGCACCGGGCAGATGTGTCCGAATCGTTGCGGCTAATTCCATACCGTTCATATGCGGCATTTCAATGTCTGTCAAAATCAGGTCAAAAAAGTGACCTTCTTTGATGTCATAACTCAGGTTTTCACTCTTGCTGTACAATGTGATATCTGCAACTTCCTGATTGGATTGTAATATAGTAGTTACTGCCTGATTCAGATGTTGCAGTGTTACTTCTGAATCGTCGCAGATTGCGATTTGAATCACTGATAAAACCTCCCAAAAACAATAAATTCAAGTCGAACAAGTGTGAATTCTGGTATATAAATCCGGTCTGTATAAATTAGTATGTTTTCCTTAGAATCATTGTGTAATTACTTATTAAGGATAACGGAAAAAGAGGTTGATGACAACCCCAGATTTTAGCATGGATTTATCTCAGTCTGAGTTGAGACTCCCACTTCTGCAAGTGGTGAGTA
>NZ_JRFU01000060.1 GCF_003122485.1 Eubacterium ramulus | reverse complement strand
TTCCATTGGAACGTGGGCAGCATATTATGTATGGAAGTTATCAGGGAGAAGTTATTGAGTGGCGTGTCCTTGATAAAAAAGGCGATGAAGTGCTATTGATCAGTGAGTATGGTCTGGATGCACAGCCCTATGATACCAGTGGAAAAAATCGTGTACTCTGGGAAGATTCAACAATCCGTGAATGGCTGAATGATGATTTTTATAACAGTGCATTTTCAGAGGACGAAAAAGCAAACATTGTGTTATCTTTTTCAGAAGGTTTTGAGGCAAAGAATAGTTCAACAAGACTGTTAGGTGGAAAACCTTATTACCATTTGGAACGAGGAACAAAAGATAAAATATTTCTATTGAGTTATACAGAAATGTGTCTGTATTTTGACCCTGATCCGAATCCAAATCCAAAAGAAGGAAGTTGTTTTGATTTTCAGTATGGTCATGATGAAGTTTTGTGTTATCCAACAGAATATGCAAAACAGCGGTTGTATATGCTCAATGTAAAAGATGCTTGTGGATGGTGGATGGCTGATTGTTTTTATGATACTGATGGAGTTGGTGTTATTTCAGGTTATGGGCAGGCTCAGAGAGAAATATTATTAAACAGCAGCCGTTACGCAGTTCGCCCGGCAATGTGGGTTACCTGGCAGAGTGATATGCAGGTAATCGAAGAATCAAGGAGTTACAATAATAAAGGATAAACAAACGTAAGTTTAAACAGACACGATGTGAATGGGTTTTTACATGGAAGCATCTCATATTGAGATGCAGCAGAAATGGAGGCGGATTACATGAAAAAGATATGGGGACTGATCGGGATACTTGGAATGACATTTTTTATGCTGGCAGGATGTGGTCAGGATAAAAATACAGCACAGGATGCGTCATTAAGTGCAGAAAATGAAACACCGATTGAAAATAGCGTTGGACTGGCTTCGGTTATTAACATTGAAGACGCTTATTACTATAACGATCTGTTGACAACCGATGCAGGTGAACTTTATGCAATGACGGATGGAACTTCTGAAGAAGGAACAGATCCGGTATTGGTATGGAAAAGCACCGATCAGGGAAAAAGTTGGGAGAAAGTAATAAAACTTCCGGATACGATATCTGCCGATAGTTATATTTCGACAGGTGTACTGCAGAAGAAAAATGACGAGCTGAGTGCGTTTGTTGTTGTATCAGATCCTGAGGATGGCACATCAGATTCCGGTGTAAGCCGGCTGCTTCGAATTACAGAGAAAGGCAGTGAAGAACTGAATACCGGAGATGTATTTGAAAAATTGGGCGGAAGTGCATGGAGGATTACTGTAGTGAATGACCATGTGCTGTCAATTGCAGGAATAGACAAGTGTGTTTTATATGATATTACACAGCAGAAAGAATTAAAAAGCCTATCCTACGATTATGGTAGAGCTGGTTTTCTGTCAATGAAAGATCAGTTTATCGTGTACTGCGACGAGATCAAATATTGTCTGAATGCAGATACACTTGAGGAGCAGGAGCCGGAGGACGGTCTGGAACAATTTGTGGAAGATATGTGGGAAGCAAATGCCAGAGAAGTATTTGCGCCGATGAAAGCATGGAATGATACCGTGGTATGCGTTACAAGAAAAGCCATTTATGAATACAGAGACGGAAGGACAGTAAATGTGTTGTCCGTTCCAAAGACCGTTCATAGAGGAAACAGTTTTAACGGCATGTTACCCGTATGTAAAGGTCACCAGAATACTTACTATCTGAGCGTATTTTCAGCAGGAAACACGACTTTGTGGCGGATGGAACCGGATCTGGAAAAAGAGACAGCAGCAACTTCTTACGCACCTATTCACAAAAAATATTAAGAATTTTATCTGTGTGGGTAATATTGTCTTACGCTCACTAGCTATGATATAATTAATTTGTCAGAAAAATTCGCAAAAACGCATTATTTGTTCCGAAAGAAGGTTGAAATATGCAAAAGGAGGATGAAGCATGCGAAAAAGAGTCATAGGAATTTGTATCTGTCTGGCATTTGCATTGCTTTTGGGAATTGGAGCGTATCAGGCAAAGATAATAAAAACACCTGAAGTTACATCTGATCTGTATTCCCAAGAAGAAATTACAGATGCAATTAATGTGGTGAAGCAAGAAATGAATATGAATTGGAAAGGTTGTGACCTTCAGGAGATTTATTACGCAGGGGATGAGACATCAAAGGATTGCTTAGATTGGGCAACCAGAAATGATGCAGATGAATCTCTTGTGTTACTGTCAACATTTTATGTCGGAAATGATTGCGAAGATGGTTCGCTGGAACCAGATTCCATGTATGAGAATTGGATGTGGATATTAGTCAGATCCAAAGATGGTCAATGGAAATGTGTTGATTGGGGATATTAATGATTGGTTAAGTATTTAGATGATATGGGGGGAAATGATGAAAAGTAAAAGATTAATAATTGTTGGGCTCATAGTATCGATATTGCTTATTTTTTCAGGGTGCGGAACTGAAAAGAATACAGAAACGACGAATGACCAGTCGATCACTGATTATTACATTGAATCACTCTCTGTAAATGGTCTTTCACGTAGTCAGAAAAAAGAATATCTGAGCCGAGATGATATCTATGCAGTTGGAAATAATATCGCTGTTTCTAAGGCGGAAGTTCAGCAGTATACAGATTTTTACCTAAATAATGGTGAAAGCGAAGAAAATGCACAGAAGTTAGCCGAGAAAGACGCTATGGAACGAAATGCTTTATATGTTGCGGCGATTCAGAACGGATATGAGGTTACAGAGGAAGATATCGATGATTGGCTGAAGGAACTTCGCACAATGTTGGAAAATGATACGACAGGAGCATATCAGTCAGCGATGGAAGGATTTGAATCGGAGGATGCATATTGGGAATATGAGTATGAAGTGTATCGTGTAGATTTGCCGATTCAAAATTATGTATCATCGCTTCAGATAGATACAAACGTGTCAGCTGATTCTGAAAATGGTAATTCAGATACTGATGCATTTAGTGAATTGAAGCAGCGTTTGGCAGATGAGCAGGACTTTAAATTGACGAATTTATAGTGAGTGTATGATTACAGAGGGCATTTGCCCTCTGTTTTTGTGTGTAAAAAGAATCGAAAAACATGCATATTCGACTTGAAATAAATTTTAGAAAACCATTTGCATGTTTCAATTGTCTTATATATATCAGATGAAAAAATGATTTCTGCTGCGATGGATAGCAGTATTTTTTATCTCAGTCGAGAAGACTCCCACTTCTGCAAGGACGCCACTGAAAAAGTGGTAAGTTTAGTATCGCAGGGCGTCAAATATGTGAAAAAAT
>NZ_JRFU01000006.1 GCF_003122485.1 Eubacterium ramulus | reverse complement strand
ATTACTCACCACTTGCAGAAGTGGGAGTCTTCTCGACTGAGATAAAATGTATCACTTTACAAATACTTCCTGTTTGTAGAATAGCAAAAAAGCAATTGATAAAGACTGTTATACTAACAATCTTACCAATTGCTTTTTTGTTAACTGATTATCTCAGGATTTCTATCACTTTTGTTATTCAGCATCAGAAGATGCTCCATCTTGTGTATCTGAATCTGTCGTAGATGTCGGATAATAGATATAATTACATTTCAGTACTTCACTTGACAATCCATTATCATCAATTGCAACCAGGGACAGTATATTATTTCCTTCCGGAATATCAAGTGCACCACGATATACAGAAGAATTACTGGTCGGTGTGCTGCCATCCCAGGTATAATATACCGTTGTTCCGGATGGAACTGTCACAAGTACCGATTTCTGTTCATGATAGGTTCCTCCGTCCGGATAAACAGATGGCATATCCGGCGCATCCAGTTCAATATTATACTCTGCGGATACCGGTTCACTGTATTTGCCATTTTTGTCCATGGCAATTGCAGTAAGTGTTGTCTTACCCTGCTCCTCAATCTGAATCGGATCCTCATACTTCTTATCCGCATCAGTCGGAACGCTTCCATCCAACGTATAATAGATATCGATTCCTTTGCCATCTACAGAAAGCGTCACTTCCAGAAATTCATTATAGTTGCCGCCCTCTTTATCTATTTCCGGAGCAGCAAGTAAATACTGGTCAAACAGAGACAGAATCTTGCTGTCTGTCACCTTACTCTTTAATGCCAGAATCTGATCATAAGAATTATTGCTGTCATACAGGCTCAGTAACTGTTCATAAGCTTTTTTGCAGCTTGGGTTCTGATCGATCACCCACAGCAAAACCGTTTCCGCCTTTGCATCCTGTTTCATCAGGACATAGATCTGACCTTCCAGAACCAATGCATCTTCATTTTCAGAATCCAGCTGCAGTACATATTCTGCATACTGAAGCGCACTGGTATAATTTTTCTGATCCAATGCTTCTGTTGCCTTTTTCAGCTGGTAACTTACAGAATTGCTGTGATTATACTGCATCACACCAAAGGCAACTGCCAGCGCCGCAATCAAAAGTACCACCAGAATTACCAATGTCTTTCTGGCTTTTTTTCGTTTCTTTTCCAACATTCGCTTCTTCTTTTTCTTCGAAGAATCAGATGCGGTCTTTGTACCATGCGGTTTCTGATCCGTCTTTTCTGCCGTTTTTTCTATACTTACCAGCGTTTCTGTCTGACTGCCACTCTTTTCTTCCTCTTCCAGCATGGAACGAAGCAGATCATCTTCCAATATATTAATTTCTGTTACAATCTGTGCTTCCTGCCCGCAATTGGAACAATACACACATCCCGGGCGAATTTCTGCACCACACTTCGCACATTTCATGTTCTGTCCTCTTAGCGCATCGTCTCTACACAATTATTCATCAGCATTGCGATCGTCATCGGTCCAACACCACCTGGTACCGGTGTAATCGCACTTGCAAGCGGCTCCACAACATCAAAATCCACGTCTCCGCATAATTTCTTACCTTCCAGACGGTGGATTCCAACATCAATTACAACCGCACCCTCTTTTACATATTCTTCTGTGATAAATTTCGGTTTTCCGATGGCAACGATCAGGATATCTGCCTGTTTACACAATTCTTTCAGATTCTTTGTTCTGGAATGTGCAACGGTAACTGTTGCATTTTCACGAAGCATCAGCATTGCCATTGGTTTACCAACGATGTTACTTCTGCCTACGATCACACAGTTTTTTCCTTCCATTTCCACACCGGAACGTTTCAGCAGCTGAATGACGCCCGCAGGTGTACATGGTAAAAATCCTTTACTTCCGATCATCAGTGCTCCTGCGCTCTGCGGATGAAATCCATCTACATCTTTGGATGGATCGATGGCAAGAATTACCTTCTCCTCATCAATATGAGCCGGAAGCGGAAGCTGTACCAGAATTCCGTGTACTTCTTCCTTCTGATTCAATTCCTGAATCAAAGCAAGCAGTTCTTCTTCGGTGGTCTCCTCCGGTAATTCATAAGATTCTGATCCAATTCCGATATATGCACATGCATTTTTCTTATTGCGTACATATACGCTGGATGCCGGATCTCCGCCAACCTGAATAACTGCCAGGGAAGCTGTCTTTCCCTGCTGTGCCAGATCTGCCACTTCTGCTTTTAATTCGTCTTTTATCTCCTGAGAAATTCTTTTCCCATCAACCAATTTTGCCATTCTGCTATGTTGCCTCCAAATCACTTTTATTACATCTATCTTCCGTTGATTCTCACAGTTTGAATCGTTCGTTCCAATCCAAACTGTGAGAACGTTACAAATTCATTTAGAATAAACCGGTGATCACGCCGTCTGCGTTTACATTGATATTATTTGCTGCCGGTACTTTTGGTAATCCAGGCATTGTCATGATCGCACCTGTCACTACAACCACAAATCCTGCACCAGCATTTGCGTATACTTCACGGACATTAATGGTAAATCCGCTCGGGCGACCAAGTTTGTGCTGGTCATCAGACAGAGAGTACTGTGTCTTAGCCATGCATACCGGGAAATCTCCCATACCAAGGTCTTCGATTCGTTTTAATTCTTTATTTGCTGCATTCGAATAAGTTACGCCATCTGCACCGTAAATTTCTTTTGCAATTGTTTCAATCTTCTCTTTCAGAGATAATTTATCATCATATAATACTTTGAAGTTGCTCTCTTTGTTTTCAAGAGCATCCAGTACTTTCTCTGCCAGAGCGATTCCGCCCTCGCCGCCTTTCTCCCATACTTCGGAGAGTGCGAACTCACAACCACGCTCTTTGCAGAACTGCTCGATATAATCAAGTTCTGCCTGTGTATCTGTTGCAAATGCATTTAATGTTACAACAACCGGAACTCCGAATTTCTGAAGGTTCTCGATGTGTTTCTCAAGGTTTACAATACCTGCTTTTACTGCCTCCAGATTCTCCTGTGCCAGATCTGCTTTTGCCACACCGCCATTGTATTTTAATGCACGAACCGTTGCAACCAGAACAACTGCATCCGGTTTCAGTCCTGCCATACGGCATTTGATATCAAAGAATTTCTCTGCACCAAGGTCTGCACCGAAACCTGCTTCTGTGATGGTAATGTCTGCCAGTTTCATTGCTGTCTTTGTAGCACGTACACTGTTGCATCCATGTGCGATATTCGCGAATGGTCCACCGTGTACGATGGCCGGTGTATGCTCCAGAGTCTGAACAAGGTTCGGTTTCAAGGCATCCTTTAACAGAGCTGCCATAGCACCTGTTGCATGCAGATCATCTGCTGTTACCGGTTTTCCTTCAAAAGAATATGCAACGATCATACGGCCAAGTCTGCGTTTCAAATCTTCCATATCATCTGCCAGACATAAAACTGCCATGATCTCAGATGCTACTGTGATAACAAAATGATCTTCTCTTACCATTCCGTCCATTTTGCTTCCAAGTCCGACAACGATGTTACGAAGTACACGGTCGTTCATATCCAGACAACGTTTCCATACCACCTGACGTGGATCAATACCAAGCTGATTTCCCTGCTGAATATGATTATCCATCATTGCTGCAAGCAGGTTATTTGCAGATGTGATAGCATGGAAATCTCCTGTAAAATGAAGGTTCAGATCTTCCATCGGTACAACCTGTGAATATCCACCACCTGCTGCTCCACCTTTAATACCAAAACATGGTCCAAGGGACGGCTCACGCAATGCAAGGATTGCTTTTTTTCCCATTTTACAAAAAGCCTGTGCCAGACCAATACTTGTGGTTGTTTTTCCTTCTCCTGCCGGTGTCGGATTGATTGCTGTCATCAGCACCAGTTTTCCGTCCGGACGATCCTGTACTCTTTTGATGAGATCATCACTTAATTTTGCTTTGTACTTTCCGTACAGTTCCAGATCATCCTCGCCGATTCCGATCTGCTCAGCCACCTTCCCGATTGGCTCCATCACTGCTTCCTGTGCAATTTCGATATCTGTTTTCATTGGTATACCTCCTACTAATTTATAATTGAACAAAATGTTCCAAACAACTTTAACTCTAAAATATATACTAGATTCAAACACACTTTAGGCATCACTTCCACTGAGTACCTGCTGAAATTCTTCCAGACTCATCAGTACCCGCCGCGGCTTGGTTCCCTCTTCCGGTCCGACGACACCAGCTTCTTCCAGCTGATCCATAATACGCGCTGCACGGTTAAATCCAATCTTGAACATACGTTGCAGCATACCAATGGAACCTTTTTCTTTTTCTATGATAAACTTTCCGGCATCTGCAAAGTACGCATCCCTGTCATCTGCCGTATTCGTAAATCCACTGCCATTTCCAATGCTGCTCTCGGAAGTATTTACTTTTTCCTCGACTTCTGCATTATAAGCTACTTGACCATTTTTTTCAATAATATATTCTACCACATCCGACACTTCTTTGTCCGTGACAAAAGCTCCCTGTACACGCAATGGCTTCTGATAGTTCTGCGGATAAAACAACATATCACCTTTTCCAAGCAGTTTTTCCGCACCGTTCATATCCAGAATGGTTCTGGAATCCACACCAGAAGTTACGGCAAATGCAATACGGGACGGCATATTTGCCTTGATCAGGCCGGTAATAACGTTTACAGACGGACGCTGTGTAGCAATGACCAGATGCATGCCCGCTGCACGGGCAAGCTGTGCCAGACGACAGATCGCATCCTCAACATCATTGGAAGCTACCATCATCAGATCTGCCAGCTCGTCTACGATAATGACGATCTGTGGCATTTTCTTCGGTTTGTCCTCTCCCGGAAGATCCTGAATGGACTCTACCTTCTTATTATAACCTTTCATATCTCGGACACCGTACTTCTGGAAGGTCTGATAACGTTCCATCATTTCAGAAACTGCCCAGTGAAGTGCACCGGCTGCTTTCTTCGGATCCGTTACAACCGGAATCAACAGATGCGGTATTCCATTGTACACGCTCAGCTCTACTACTTTCGGATCGATCATGATCAGTTTTACTTCGTCCGGTTTTGCTTTGTACAAAATACTCATAATGATCGTATTGATACATACAGACTTACCGGAACCGGTAGCACCTGCGATCAGCAAATGCGGCATCTTGGCAATATCTGCCACAATGACATGACCTGCGATATCTTTTCCTGTACAGAATGAAATCTTCGATGCATGATCCTGAAACTCTCTGGATTCTACCAGATCACGGAACGGGATTGTCACATTTTCTTTGTTCGGCACTTCGATACCGATGGCTGATTTTCCCGGAATCGGTGCTTCAAAACGAATATCCGGAACTGCCAGGTTCAATTTGATATCATCTGCCAGTCCAAGGATCTTACTTACCTTTACCCCCATCTCCGGCTGAATCTCATACTGTGTGACGGTTGGTCCGCAGACTACGTTAGTCACACGCGCGTTTACGCCAAAATTTGTCAGTGTCATCTGAAGTTTTGCAGACATTTCCTGCAAATGCTGTCTGGAATCTCCCGTCTGATTCGGATCACCTTTCTGTAAAAGGGAAACATCCGGGAATACATATGCCCGCGCATGTTCCTCCCCCGCATGTTCTGCGATCTCCTCACGCACATCGGCAACTTCCTGTTCCACCTGCTCAGCAGACTGTTTCGGCTGACCACCGTGATGCGACCTTTTCTTTAACTCCGGTTCCGGCTGTGAGATTCCTGCCCCTTCTAAGCCGGCTGTATCCTGCATCGGAGTCTTCGGCTGCGCCGTTTCTCTGACCGGTTTCTTCGTCTCCGGATAAGGATTCTGCTCCCCGGATAAATGAATCTCCGGCTGCGGATGCTGCGCCCAAAAGTCATCCGACTGCACCTGTGTGATATCCTCCGGCTCCGTCACCGGCATCTGCACCGTTGCAGCTGTTTTTCGTTTCTTAGCCGCACCTGCCGTCGGCTCACTTCCGGCAAGCACATCTTCTCTGATCGGATCCTGCGGATTCAAAGATAATTCACTCATATTCTCCGTCACTTTTTCTTCTTTTCGTGGACGGATCTTTGTGTCCAATGCCACACCGCTGACTTTCCGATTCATACGACGTTCTTTTTTTCTATCATTTCCTGTCATCTGCTCGCGCTGAGACTGACGCTCACGGTTTCGTTCCTGCGCTGCCGCTCTTCTGCGCGCTGCATCCGAACGTGCAGACTCATAGACATGCTTACTGCCTTTTGATACGCCCTTAAAGAAGGATTTTTCTGTCAAAAGCACTACTGCGATCACCATAATCAAGATATCCAGCAGTACCGCCCCCATCATGCCAAAACATTTTGAAAATCCAATCCCGATCAGTCCTCCGACCAGTCCTCCTCCTGTCTTTGAGGAAGCACACTCTGTGTACAATTGTGTCACCTTTCCCGGCACCTGATCCCACCAGCAGACAATATGTGCAAAAACGCACAAAAAAACAAACAGCAGGATTCCTGCCGTCGCTTTCATGATTGCTCTCCCGGAATATGTATATCCAGTTCGTGTCCGCTGTTGGTTTGATACCATAAATGCCGGGATCAGAAATACCGGGATTGGAAAAATATAAGCCAGCACACCAAACATTCCAAAGGAAAATTTACTCAGTGCATTTCCCACAATTCCGCCTTTTCCAATATTTCCGATAAAAAGGAGAATTGCAAATGCCAGAAATGCAAAAAGCAGCAATTCTGCACGCCATGTAAATGTCGGTGCAGAACTGCTTTTTCCTCTTCCGTTTGCAGAACTTTTTCTGCCGGAAGTCTTCTTTCCGGATGTTTTCTTTCTGGTAGATGTCGTTCTTTTCTGAGTTGCCATATAACACCTTTCTCTATCTGTTCCTCAACCTTATGTGGTAACAAAATAACCAATGATCGACACGATACCAACGATCAGACAGTAGATTGAGAAAAACTTAAACTTTCTTTTTTTCACAATGACAAGCATTGTTTTGATACAAATATAACCAACTACGGCTGCGACTGCCATACCAATTGCATAATGGATCAGGTCAGTACGCATCAGTGCTTCGCTACCAATATCCTTTAACTGTAATACCATTGCTCCAAGAATTGCCGGGATTGACATGATAAAGGAATATTTTACTGCAAATCTACGATCCAGACCGTTCAGCACACAGGCTGTGATCGTAGTTCCGGAACGGGAAAGTCCCGGTAATGTTGCAACGCCCTGACAGATACCGATAATAAATGCGTTGGCATAACTGGTCTGTTTTGGTTTCTTGTGCCCTTCCGGTATCCGGTCACAGACAAACAGCAGCGCTGCCGTAATGATCAGACAGATTCCCGGAACGATCAGCACCTCGGAAGCCGCCGTAACAAGATCCGCTCCCACATAGCCGATAATGCCCGTCGGTATCGTAGAGACGATCACAAGCATGACCATTTTGCGGTAACTGTTATATATCACATGGCGGTATGCGCCGTCTTTTCCTCTCCGTTTCTGCATCCAGGTCACCAGATTATAGCCACCGTCAATCAGCATGCCGATAAACTCGATCACCAGTCGAATGATATCTTTGTAATACACAATGCAGATTGCCACCAAGGTTCCCACATGGAGCATAACATCAAACAGCAGACCTGTCTCTGTATTAACATCAAATAATATTTTAAAAAGCGCCAGATGACCAGAGCTGCTGACCGGCAGAAATTCTGTCAGTCCCTGGATCAGTCCCATCAGTATGGATTGTAACAATGACATTGCACACGCCCTCATCTTTCGTATCAGTATCACAGGTTCTTTTTCCTGCGCCTGTATATCATATCATACTTTCCAAAAGATGTCATCTGTGTTTTTTATTTTTCCGAACATATATTCTATTACACTTATATCCGCTCATCGTTGATCATAAAATGCAGGCGGCGCACAGCATCATTGATTCCGCCCACTTCGTTAATAATGCCTTCTTCTACTGCCTGATGCCCCACCAGTATCGTCCCCAGATCCTTTGTCAGCATGCTTGTATTCAGCATCAGTTCCTCGATCCGCTCCTGTTTCACCATACAATGAGACGCGATAAATCCGGTAATACGATCCTGCATCTGTTGAAAATACTCATACGTCTGTGGTGCACCGATCACCGTTCCGCTCATCCGTACCGGATGGATCACCATGGTTCCCGTTGGCACAATATAGGAATAATCGGCTGCCACTGCCAGCGGCACGCCGATGGAATGACTGCCGCCAAGCACCAGCGAAACCACCGGTTTGCTTAAAGATGCGATCATCTCTGCAATCGCCAGTCCTGACTCAACATCACCGCCTACCGTATTCAAAAGCACCAGCAAACCATCCACGGTTCGGTCATCTTCTGCCTCTGCCAGCTTTGGCAGTACATGCTCATATTTCGTTGTTTTTGTATTTGACGCCAGACATTCATGTCCTTCCACTTCTCCGATAATGGAAAGCAGCTGAATGTTATGCTGCTGGCGGTTTTCGTTTAACTCTATCTGTCCATACTCTTTAATTTCTTCATTTTCCAGGGCTTTTTTCTCTGCCATCACACAATTCCTCCATTTTCCATATAGATATAAAATCCAGTTCTCATCTAATTTATTTCTTTGAGTATGTGTGATTTCAAAAAAAATATGCTCACACAGAGCCGTTCTGCATGAGCATATCTGAATTTTCATATGTTATTTTCATAATTTTTCAATCGCAATATTTCCGGCAAATACAATGTTTCTGTAAAAATCCGAAATATCACGTTTCCACCATAGGAATCAGAACAAATCTTATCCGATCAGATAATTGTACAGTCCCTCGTAACGTCCGGCAGATACTCTCCAGGAGAAGTCTTTTGCCATACCGCGGTCTACGATCTGATTCCACTGACGTTTCCGTTCAAAGAAGATCGTCTTGGAGTAATTGATGACATTGAGCATATCTTCGCCGTTATAATTTGTGAAGGAGAATCCTGTACCGGTATTCTCATACTCGTTATAAGGCTCTACGGTATCTTTCAGTCCACCGGTCTCACGTACGATCGGCACGGTTCCATAACGGAATGCCATCATCTGTGTCAGACCACATGGTTCGAATCTGGACGGCATCAGGAATGCATCTGCAGACGCGTACAATTTCTGAGCCAGATCAGAATCATAGCAGATATTTGCTGAAACGCGGTCACCGTATTTCCATGCAAAATGGCGGAACATATTTTCATAACGCTCCTCACCGGTTCCGATCACAACAAACTGAGTATTGTCATCCAGAATCCGTTCAAATACATAGTCAACCAGATCCAGACCTTTCTGATCTGTCAGACGGGAAATCAGTCCGATCATATATTTCTTCTTATCTACGGTCAGACCAAGCATTTCCTGTAATTTCACTTTATTTTCTACTTTTTTCTTGCGGAAGTTGTCACGGTTATAATTTACAAACAGCTTTGGATCCGTCTCCGGGTTGTAAATATCGTAATCAATACCGTTTACGATTCCCTGCATATCAAAATGACGTGCGGAGAGCAGTCCGTCCAGTCCTTCTCCATAATACGGTGTCTGAATCTCCTGCGCATAAGTATCGCTGACTGTGGTGATATAATCGGCATATACCAGACCACCTTTTAACATATTTGCATCTTTCTGGAACTCCAGTTTATCCGGTGTAAAGAGTTCTTTCGGGAATCCGGTCAGCCCCATCATCGTTTTGACATCCCATACGCCCTGGAATTTTAGATTATGAATCGTCATAATCGCTTTCATGCCCCAGAAGAACATATCTCCCTGGAATTCTGTTTTCAAAAATACCGGGATCAGACCTGCCTGCCAGTCATGGCAGTGGATAATATCCGGCTGGAAACCAATCTGTGGCAGCATAGATAATACTGCTTTATCAAAAAATGTAAATTTCTCAATGTCGTAACGGATATCACCATATGGCAAGAAGCAGTTAAAGTATTCCTGATTATCAATGAAATAATATGTGATACCATCCAGCTCGTATTTTAAAACACCCACATATTTGCTTGGAATGTAAGGACCTGTGCCCATATAAAAATGTGTTACATACTCGAATTTATTCCGGTATTTTTCCGGGATACAGGAATAGTTCGGAATGACTACACGAATATCCCATTCCTTTTTATCAAACTGTTTCGGGAGCGCTCCACATACATCTGCAAGTCCCCCGGTTTTAATAAATGGTACACACTCTGAAGCTGCAAATAAAACCTTTTTCATTCTGAACCCCCTGATTCTCATTCCGGAATGACTTCCGGTCTGCATTCAAATTTATTAAAATCATTATACCATACAAAAGCGTTCTTGTAAAAGGGCAGATGCAAAAAAGGTTACACATTTACCATTCATATGCACCAGTCGAAAAACGTTCTTTCTGACTTCTCCATAATAAGTGAATCGTAACATTCCAAAAAAGAAAGAGACGCCGGTTTCGACATCTCTCTCCATTATTTCACAATTTTCAGTTCGAACAATCGTCTGTATGATTACTCGTCCCAGTTATGATATACCTGCTGTACATCATCATCTGCATCCAGCAGATCCAAAATCTTGTTGATGCAGTACAGATCCTGCTCATCTGTCAGCTCTACATAAGTCTGAGGAATCATAGTAACCTCTGCACTTGCCATCTCAATACCAGCTTCTTCGAGAGCCTGTCTTACTTCGCTGAAAGAATCCGGATCTGTGATGATCTCAAAGCTGTCCTCTTCCTCATTGAAATCCTCTGCTCCTGCGTCCAGAGCTGCCATCATCAGATCGTCTGCGTCCATATCACAGTTCTCTTTGTCAATGATGATCTGTCCTTTTTTATCAAACATGTAAGATACACAACCCGGTGTTCCTACATTTCCTTTTCCTTTTGTGAATGCATTTCTTACGTTTGCTGCTGTACGGTTCTTGTTGTCTGTCAGCGCGTCAACGATGATCGCTGTACCGTTCGGACCATATCCTTCATAAGAAACATACTCGTAATTTACGGAGTTTGCATCTCCGGCAGCTTTCTTAATACCACGGTCAATGGTATCGTTCGGCATGTTATTTGCTTTTGCTTTTGCGATAACATCACGAAGTCTGCTGTTGTTTGCCGGATCCGGACCGCCTTCTTTTACGGCAACTGCGATCTCACGTCCGATAATTGTAAAGATTTTTCCTTTTGCAGCGTCATTTTTCTCTTTTTTATGTTTAATATTTGCAAACTTTGAATGTCCTGACATATCTATCTCTCCCTATCTTTTTTCAAAACTGTCGTATATTATAACACAATCGACTTATCTTGACAAGATGTACTCTTTTGGTATTACGCCTGATGTTACTCTTTTGCTTCTTCCTGCTCCAGTTTTTTCACCCGCACCGTACGGATGACTTTATTTTCCACCAGCAAAACGTCAAACTCAAATCCAAAGGCTTCCACCCGGAATACTTCCCCGTCATTCGGGATCTTATTAATCCTTGAAACCAGGAATCCGCTCAATGTATCAAAATCTTCCGTTTCTTCCTGTGGAATCTCTAACAGTTCACAGACCTCATCAAAATCCGTCATGCCATCCACAAGATAACTTCCATCGGATTCCTCTACGATCTGCTCTTCCACGGTATCATGCTCATCAAAAATATTGCCGACGATCTCTTCCAGAATATCTTCCATGGTCACCAGACCTGCCGTCTGACCATACTCGTCTACCACGATCACCATATGGATCTTCTGGGACTGCATATTTTTGAACAGCACATCAATATTCCGTGTTTCCGGGATAAACGGAGCCGGACGGATGAGGTTATCAATGGTGGTAAGCTGTTTTTCCAGCACTGACGGTTCCTGCATCTGATTTAAAATGTCTTTGATATGTATGATACCGACAATGTTGTCAATATCATCCAGATAAACCGGATAACGTGAATACGCCATGTCACGGATCTGCACCAGCGCCTCCTGCAGCGTCTCCTGTCCATCCAGTGCCATGATCTGTTTCCGGTGAATCATAATATCTTTTGCTTCTTTCTGATCCAGCGTAAAAATGTTGTTGATCATTTCCGCTTCGCTCTCCTGAAGCACACCATGCTCATGCCCCTCATTTACCATAGACATGATTTCCTGTTCTGTCAGATCCTCTCCGCTTCCTCTGCGGCTTTTTCCAAACAGTTTTTTCAGTCCTTTGCCAAAATTATTTAACGGACTGCCATCATCCTCCATCAACTCATACTCCTTCCAAAATCGTTGTGTACTTTTTTCAGAATAGCATCTGTCTTATGATCCGTCAAGATTATGTAACCTAAAGATCCAGACTGATCTGTAATGCTCTTCCGACTTTCTTCATAATGTCACTGTCCAGATGACAGATACGGTCTTTCAACCGCGTTTTATCAATGGTTCGTAATTGTTCCAGTAAAATTACGGAATCCTTCACCATATGATATCTGGCAGCATTTAGTTCAATGTGTGTCGGCAATTTTGCCTTATTCATCCGTGATGTGATCGCCGCACAGATCACCGTTGGACTGTGGCGGTTCCCGACATCATTCTGGATGATCAGAACCGGTCGTACCCCGCCCTGTTCCGAACCGACCACCGGTCGTAAATCTGCATAATAAATATCTCCTCGTCGAATTAACATTTCATACACTCCATTTTTTAAGGTTACTGACATTCTTCCCATTTTCAGCGTGTGTATTCCTGTTATTTTTATATCAAACCAAGAAGCAGCTTCCACTTTTACAAGTGCTTACAATAAACATACTGTAATTCTGAAAAATATTTTGCAGATCAATCACCGTTCCAGATTCAAGTCGAACGCACGTGAGACTTGGTGCGTGATTCTGGTCAGCG
>NZ_JRFU01000059.1 GCF_003122485.1 Eubacterium ramulus | reverse complement strand
CGCTGACCAGAATCACGCACCAAGTCTCACGTGCGTTCGACTTGAATTCACATCTGATACAGGGAAAAATATAGAGAATTGGTGGACAAACTTATATGAGTGTAATAAACAAGGAAGAATTGTCAAAGCTGATCTTGGAAAATCAAAAGGAAATGTATGTGCTGGCTTATTCCATACTGCAAAATCAGGCGGATGCACAGGACGCAGTGAGTGAATGTATTGTGCGTGCCTTTGAAAATCGTACAAGTCTCAGAAAACGTACAAGTGCAAGATCATGGCTGATGAAGATTCTGATCAACGTTTCCCGTTCAGCAATCACGAAAAGACAGAAGGTCGTGCTTTTTGCTGATCCGGAACAGTACGAACAGGTGACAGAAGTGCCACAGGATCATTTGTGGTCAGCGATTCTGGAACTGTCAGAAAATGTGCGGGTTATCATGGTTCTCTATTACTATGATGGTTTATCGGTGAGGGAGATCAGTGCGATGTTGAACATTCCGGAAGGAACGACAAAGACCAGACTCTCTGCCGGGAGAAAACAACTGGCAAAATGGATGGAGAACGGAAAGGAGAGCGGACATGTTATCAGATGAGCAGATGGACCGAAAAATCCGGGAGCATGTGAAGGCGCATCCGGTGATTCTGCCGGAAGATTACCAGACCATGGTACAGGAGCAGATCAGAACGTGTTGTGAAGAGGAAGTGCAAATGAATACGAGTGTGAAAAAACAGCGCAAAAAGAGAATAGCAGCGGCAGCGTGCATTGTGTTATGTATCGGAGTGTGTGGCGCAGGCGGTGTACGCGCGGGAATGAATTATGCAAAACAGCGTGCGGAGCAGACGTCGGAGAAAGAACAGGAATCTTTCTGGAAGGATGCTGCCAAAGCAGATGCGGATACATTTTCCAGAGAATTATCTGAAAAGGAGCAGAAGCGCTTGAATGAATTGGCAGAAAAGTATAAGACAGAAGGGCTGTTTCCGGAAGGAAATATTTTGCAGATTTCGGATAAGTCAGAGATCGTATCAGATCAGATCTGTTTTCTGGCGCAGGACAGCACTTTTTATCTGCCGGAGATGGCATTGAGTGATGAGCAGATGTTGGAACTCATTGATTTTTATGCAAAGCGGGATTACAGTGTAACGGCACAGGGACAAAAAGATGCAGAGGAAGCGGAAAATTCTGTTGATGTGACAGAGATCTTGCAGGAAGAAGCCGTAGAAAAAGCTTCTGATTTGTTAAGCCGGTTATATGGGATTGATGCTGATACATTGGCAATTGAAACGGAACATGATCAGACGTTAGATGAAAATGGCGAGACATTTACAACAAATCGCATTTCTTACCGTGATGAAACTGCTGGCATTTCTTACCTTGTATCAGTTGATCTGCAGAATGGAGAAATAAAAACGATTTCCGCAGAAAAAGATGCCGGTTCGAATTATTCCAAAGAGATAGCGGAAAATGCCGCACAGTACCAGAATTTTTATTCAGAAGCAGAAAAAATGGCAAATGCTTATATGGGAGAAAATACCATATGGACTGCAAAAGAGATGGAATACATGCGGGATGAAGATCATATGCTTGGAACCGGAATCGTGAATTATATTTTTGAAACAGATACGAACTCCTGTGTTATAAGTTATAGCTGTGCACAGCAGCATTTTTATCAAGTGCGGTATTTTACAAAGGATGAATTGGATAGTTATCTGGCAGATGAAAAAGAGCAGGGTGCAAAGCGGAGTCTGGAACGGGTAATTTTGGATGTAAAGTAGAAGATCAATAAAATTGAATACAAATTAGCCATCCAAGTCGAAAACGATTTGGATGGCTTTTTTATAACAAAAATTTAAGGGAGAAATGTATTATTATACGACTACCATGGATGAAAACGAATGATTTGTGCTAATAAAAGAGGGTGTACTGTTTTTCACAGGAAAATATTGCTTTTCCAAGATTTTCTATGTATTATTTTACTATATGTGAATGATACAGGATAGATAAGGATAGGAAAACAGTATGAATTACGAAGCATTTTTGGCAGAGACAGAACGGATCAGTACATTGCCAGAGCGGGAACAGCTGAATTTTTATACAGATGTAATGAACCAGGAGACGGGAAAAACAAAAGTGGCAATGATGGCATGTTTTTATAAAGCGTTGCTCTATTACCATGCGGGAGATTATCTGACGGCGAAGGAAATTTTGGAGCCCCTGATTATAGATTATCAGAGTTACGAATATATGCCGGAGCTGATTTCCTGTTTCAATCTGATGGGGGTGATCGCATACTGTGAAGGTGAGTATATCCTGACGCGGTATTTTTTCAAACGGGGATTGAAAATAGCAGAAAATCATAAAGAAAAGAGCCGTTATTTCTATGAGTACAACAATATTGCCCTGACATATATTGCACAACAGGATTATGTAAAAGCACTTGGTTATATTTTGATGGCAGACCAGTATCTGGGAGATTCGGATGAGAAAATGGGTGCATATGTTTACCTGAATATGGCATCAATTTACCACAATCTGTCCCGATTGCGTGAATCAGCTGAGGCATATAACAAATGTGTGGAAAAATATCACGGCTACCAATATGTCGAGCATGATCTGCTGATCTGTGGAATGCTTCTGGCATTAAAAAAGAAAAACTGGGAACAATATGAGACATTTCAAAAAAAAGTGCTTGATAAAATGGATGAAATGTATGTGTCGGAGTTTATCGATGCCTGCAAAGCAATTTTTGATTGTGCAATGGAAGATAAAGACACCGCGCTGGTATATGGAATTCTTGCACGTATGGAGGCATATGTGAATCTGCATCCGGATGAACTTAAAGTCTGTCTGAAAGTGGAAGAATATAAGTATACCTATGCAAAAAGCATTGGCGACAAAGGTGGAATGCTGGCAGCGCTTGAGCGGAAGGATGCGCTTTATGCAAAGATGATCCCCGCATTGGAGACACAGCGTTCTTTGGAATTTGAACGGTATTTTGAAGTGAACCGAAAACTGCAGCAGTCAGTGGAAAATGAAACGCGCGCCAATCAGGTGAAAACCGAATTTCTGGCAAATATGTCACATGATATCCGCACACCGATCAACGGAATCATGGGTATGCTTACCATGATTGCAAATGAACGTTCGAATCAGGAAAAGGTAGATGAATGTATTGGAAAAATTGGTGCCTGTACGAAACATCTGCTTTCTCTGGTAAACGATGTATTGGATATGACAAAGCTGGAAACGGATGCGGTAGTTCTGGAGCAGGAACCGTTTAATCTGGATCAGGTCTGTGTAGAAACTATGGAAATGATCGAGTTTCAGGCAGTAGAAGCAGGTTTGCATGTATATGCTGAGCATGACAATGTTCTGGATGTAAATCTGATCGGAAGCCCGTTGCAACTGAAGAAAATCCTGGTGAACCTGTACGGAAACAGTATTAAATATAACAAACCGCAGGGCGCCATTTATACAAGCTTGCGTGAACTGGAGCGGTCGGAAACATCGGTTTCTTATGAATTTAAGATTCGCGATACCGGAATCGGCATGACAAAGGAATTTATTGAAACCAGATTATATGAGCCATTTATTCAGGGTGAAAATGCGGGACGTTCTCAGTATGGTGGAACCGGACTTGGCATGTCGATCGTAAAACAACTGGTGGAACGGATGCATGGTTCGATTCAGGTGGAGAGTACACCGGGAGTGGAAACCTGTTTTACGGTAATCTTGCCTTTTGCGATTGATCCGAATCCACCACAGCGCAGGAAACGTTTGGAAAATGCGGATATTTCCGGAAAACGGATTTTGGTTGTAGAGGACAACGAACTAAACATGGAGATTGCGGAGTACATATTGAAAGAAGCCGGAGCCAGTGTGGAAAAGGCAGAAAACGGGAAAGTGGCATTGGAGCAGTATCAGATTTCGGAAGAAGGTTATTACGATGCCATTTTGATGGATCTGATGATGCCTGTTATGGATGGCTATGAGGCGGCAAGACAGATTCGTTCATCGGATCGGGCAGATGCCAAAACGATTCCGATTGTAGCCATGAGTGCGAATGCTTATATGGAAGAGGTAAAAAAATGTCTTGCAGCTGGTATGAATGAACATGTCAGCAAGCCGGTTTTCAAGGATACGTTGCTTTCCGCGCTTGCAACACAGATGAATGTGAAGTAGAAACATATGGACTTTTTTAGAGTGTATGTGATTTTTATTAAGGATAAGTAACCATATATAGCATATAATAGAAAAATATTCAGAACGTATAAGGATGTTATAACAGGAAAATATAGATAAGTCACCGGATTACGGTAGATATTTGATCGGATGAGATGGAATGTCTATTGTAATACCGGTGATTTTTTGCATAAGAAAGATATTTTGAAGATAAACAGTATATAACAGTTGACAACAGATATACACTGTTATATACTGTTAGCTGTAAGGGAGGTCCCATCAATATGCATATTATTTTAAATCATTCTTCCATGGTGCCTATTTACGAGCAGCTTATGGAGCAGATAAAAACAGAAATTATTGAGTCAGCACTGGTAGAGGGAGAGGCGCTTCCCTCTGTGAGAAAGCTGGCAGGTGAACTTCGCATCAGTGCACTGACTGTAAAAAAAGCTTACGATAAGCTGGAAGAATCCGGATTTGTGACAACTGTTCATGGAAAAGGAACATTTGTTACCGCTTCGGACAAACAGCTGGCACTGGAAGCACGCAGGAGAGCAGTAGAAGAAGAATTCGAAAAAGCCATCGATCAGGCAAAAAATGTCGGATTGAGCAAAGAGGAAATTCTGGAAATCGTAAGTCTGCTGTTGGAGGAAGCGTAGGAAGCAGGAGGATTTGTAATGATCACAATGAAAAATGTCCGCAAGACATATGGAACGTTTCAAATGGATCTGTCTATGGAGATCCCGAGTGGGCAGATCACAGGTCTTGTGGGAAAAAACGGCGCCGGAAAAAGTACGGCGATCAAATTAATACTTGGACTGACGGAAGCTGAAAGCGGTGAAATATCTGTATTTGGAAAAAATATTCATCAGTTAAGTATGACAGAAAAAGCACAGATTGGAGCATCTCTGGCAGACTCCGGGTTCAGCACCTATCTCAATATTGTCGATGTGCAGAAAATTTTGTCAAAAATGTATCCGGATTTTGACAGCGCTTACTTTGAAAAAGGATGTCGGGAATTGAGGCTGCCGGAGAAGAAGCGAATCCGTGAATATTCCACTGGTATGAAAGCTAAATTGCGGGTGCTGACAGCGCTCAGTCACCATGCAAAGCTCCTGATCATGGACGAACCGACGGCAGGTTTGGACGTGGAAGCCAGAAATCATATTTTGGATATGTTAAGGACTTATATGGCAGAGGATGAAGAACGTTCGATTCTGATCACTTCTCATATTGCGTCCGATTTGGAGCATTTGTGTGATGATATTTATCTGATTCATGATGGAATGTTGATATTACATGAAGAAACAGATGTGATTTTAGAACAATATGGGGTATTAAAGGTAAGCGAAGAACAGTTTGACAATCTGGATCAGGAATATCTGTTAAAAAAACAGAAAACATCCTACGGTTATGCCTGTTTCACAAACCACAAAGATTATTATCAGGAAAACTGTCCGGGAATCACTGTGGAAAATGGCAATATCGATGAATTAATTTTAATGATGACGGGAGGTTATCAAGGATGAGAGGATTGTTAGAAAAAGATATCCGGTTGTTGCTGCACAGCAAACAGACATTTCTGTGTTTTATTGCACTTGTGATTGTACTTGGGGTTACACAAAAAAATCCTTTTATAGTGGGCTACGCCACTTTTATGATGGCAGCATTTTTGGTTTCTACACTTTCTTATGATGAGATGGATCATGGACTTGCCTTTTTATTTACGTTGCCGATTGACCGAAAAATGTATGTCAGAGAAAAATATCTGTTTTGTATGGGAGGAGCAGTCATTACCTGGTTTATTGCGTTAATATTGTATTTTGCTGTCCTAACTGTAAATCATACGCAAACTTTATTTGAGGAAGAAATGCTGAAAGGACTTGCTTTTTTGCCAATTGCGATTTTATTTTTGTCTCTGCTTCTTCCGTTGCAGTTAAAATTTGGTGTGGAAAAAAGCCGTCTGCTGGTGATTGGTGTTTCTGTTTTTACTGGTATCATGATTTATTTTCTGGCAGAAAAAAGTGGAATGCTGGATGGAGAAAGTACAGTGATACTGTCTGTTTTCGGAGTGATAGGGGATATAGCTGTGGATATGATCAGCCTGCTTGTGGCAGGGGGAATGGCAGCAGTGTCATATCTGTGCAGCTGTCGTATCATGAAAAAGAAGGAATTATAATATTTTCTGATTAAAAATGATATCTGTCTGATATGGAATTTGCTTTTGGATAAACGAAGCCTTTCAGACAAAGACAGTACAGAGATGATTTCGGTAATTTTGTGCTGATTAAAAAAATTTTTTGATTGAAATCGCTTGACTTCTGGTCGTATTTTTTTGTATTGTATAGAATGTATTAATTTGAGTACAAAATTGACACAGAAGATTGATAAATTATTGACAAATTCTGGCTTTAATGATAGTATAGGTTCGAATTAAGTACTCTATTAGATTACAGTAATGAAAGGACGAGGTAGGTAAAATGGCAGAAATCAATTTAAGCAAGTACGGCATTAGCGGCACAACTGAGATTGTACACAATCCTTCTTATGATTTATTATTTGAGGAAGAGACCAAACCGGAACTGGAAGGTTATGAAAAAGGTCAGGTCAGCGAACTTGGCGCAGTTAATGTTATGACAGGTATTTATACAGGTCGTTCTCCGAAAGATAAATATATTGTAGTAGATGAGAATTCCAAGGACACTGTATGGTGGACTTCTGATGAATATAAAAACGACAACCATCCGGCTACACAGGAAGCATGGAACGCAGTAAAAGATCTTGCAATCAAAGAGCTTTCCAACAAAAAACTGTATGTAGTAGATGCATTCTGTGGAGCAAACAAAGACACACGTATGGCAATCCGTTTCATCGTTGAGGTTGCTTGGCAGGCACATTTCGTAACAAACATGTTTATCAAACCGACAGACGAAGAACTTGAGAACTTCGAGCCGGATTTCATCGTTTACAACGCTTCCAAAGCAAAAGTTGAGAATTACAAAGAGCTGGGTCTGAACTCTGAGACAGCAGTTATGTTCAATATCACAAGCCGTGAGCAGGTTATCGTAAATACATGGTACGGCGGAGAGATGAAAAAAGGTATGTTCTCCATGATGAACTATTACCTTCCATTAAAAGGCATCGCTTCCATGCACTGTTCTGCAAACACAGATATGAACGGTGAGAATACAGCAATCTTTTTCGGACTTTCCGGAACAGGTAAAACTACACTTTCCACAGATCCGAAACGTCTCCTGATCGGTGATGATGAGCATGGCTGGGATGACAACGGCATATTCAACTTTGAGGGTGGATGCTATGCAAAAGTTATCAACCTTGACAAAGAGTCTGAGCCGGATATCTACAATGCAATCAAACGTGACGCTCTGCTTGAGAACGTTAGTCTGGATGCAGAGGGCAAAATTGATTTCGCTGACAAGAGCGTAACAGAGAATACACGTGTATCTTATCCGATCAACCATATCGAAAATATTGTTCGCCCGGTTTCTTCCGCACCGGCAGCTAAGAATGTAATCTTCCTGTCCGCAGATGCATTTGGAGTACTTCCGCCGGTATCTGTTCTGACACCGGAGCAGACACAGTATTACTTCCTGTCTGGATTTACAGCAAAATTAGCCGGTACAGAGCGTGGAATCACTGAGCCGACACCTACCTTCTCCGCATGCTTCGGACAGGCTTTCCTTGAGCTTCATCCGACAAAATATGCAGAAGAACTTGTTAAGAAAATGGAGAAGAGCGGAGCAAAAGCTTACCTTGTAAATACAGGATGGAACGGAACAGGAAAACGTATTTCTATCAAAGATACACGTGGAATTATCGACGCTATCTTAAATGGTGATATCAAAAATGCTCCGACAAAGACAATTCCATACTTCAACTTTGAAGTACCGACAGAGCTTCCGGGCGTAGATCCGGCAATCCTTGATCCGCGTGATACTTACGCAGATGCTTCTGAGTGGGAAGCAAAAGCCAAAGATCTGGCAGACAGATTTGTTAAAAACTTCGCAAAATACGAAGGAAACGAAGCTGGTAAAGCGCTTGTTTCTGCAGGTCCTCAGGCATAAGATACATATAAGGGCAAAAATTTGAATATTTGATTTTTCAGGATGTGGAAAATTCGCATGATAGTGGATTTTCCACATCTTTTTTGGTTCTCAGCACATCTTTTTCTGTGATCGTTTGTAAATACATTTTTCTATAAGAAATCCTTGCAAATTTTCAAAATTTCAGGAAACAGACTTTTCACCATGGAAGAAAAGGTCGAAATATGTTAGAATCAGAGAGTATGTATTTGAACGCAGGTCGCAAAGCGACTGCGTTCATGAGCAAGTAGTGAAAGCGGATTGCGAATGTCTGCTTTATATGGAGGAAAAATATTGTGATTTCATTTGCAAGTGATTATGTAGCCGGAGCACATCCGGAAATTATAAAAAGATTAGCAGAAACAAATATGGAAAATTTGTCCGGATATGGAACAGATCCGTACTGTGCGCAGGCAGCGGAGAAAATCAGACAGTACTGTCATTGCCCAGAAGCAGAGGTTTATTTTCTGGTTGGCGGAACACAGACCAATCAGATCGTGATCAGTACGATGCTGCAACCGTATGAAGGTGTGATTGCGGCAGATTCCGGACATGTCAATGTGCATGAGGCGGGTGCAATCGAGTACACCGGACATAAGGTATTGTCCCTTGCTGGCAAAGACGGCAAAATTGCAGCTGCCGATTTGGAAAATTATGTGGCACGGTTTTATGCGGATGACAGTTATGAACATATGGTATTTCCGGGAATGGTTTATATTTCTTTCCCGACAGAGTATGGAACGTTGTATTCCAAAAAGGAACTTCAGGAAATCTATGAGGTATGCAAGAAAAGAAATCTTCCGTTATTTGTTGACGGAGCGCGGCTTGGCTATGGACTTGCCAGCAGTGAAAATGATGTGACATTGGAAGAACTGGCGCAGTTGTGTGATGTTTTTTACATTGGCGGGACAAAAGTTGGTGCTTTGTGTGGAGAAGCAGTTGTATTTACCAATCACCATGCACCGAAGTATTTCGTGACACAGATCAAACAGCATGGTGCCTTACTGGCAAAGGGACGTCTGCTTGGAATTCAATTTGATACGCTTTTTACAGATGATCTGTACTTTAAAATCAGTGAGCATGCGATCCGTATGGCGGCGAAATTAAAACAGCTATTTGCAGAAAAAGGCTATCGTTTTTACTTGGATTCTCCGACGAATCAGCAGTTTATTATTCTGGAAAATGAGAAGTTACAGGAACTGAGCGCAAAAGTAGATTTCAGCATCTGGGAAAAACAGGATGAAAAACATACGGTTGTTCGTTTTGCAACAAGTTGGTCTACACAGGAAGCAGATATTGAGTATCTTTCAACGTTATTATAAAAGCGGATTTTAGAAGAAATAAGAAATATATCTGTAGTGGTGGTGGCGTGAAAAACGTATCCTTCACTGACAGAAAGAGCAAGGCACAGCAAAAAAATTGACTGTGAGTTGAAATAAGGAGTATTTATGGAAAAAAGAGAATCATTTCAATCAAGATGGGGCTTTATTTTAGCCTGTATTGGTTCGGCTGTGGGGATGGGTAATATATGGATGTTTCCGACTCGTGTATCTCTGTATGGAGGTGGAGCATTTTTAATCCCATATATTATTTTTGTGGTGTTGATCGGATCTACCGGTGTCATCGGAGAGATGAGCTTCGGGCGGGGAACCAGGTCTGGTCCGATTGATGCATTTGGAACTGCATGTGAGCGGCATGGAAAAAGAAAAATCGGAGAAGCACTTGGTATGATACCGGTGGTTGGTTCCATGGCAATGGCCATCGGCTACACCGTTGTTATGGGATGGATTTTAAAATATGCCATAGGTGCTTTTTCCGGAACGACGCTTGCGCCGGAGCATGTGGATGATTTTGCGGATAAATTTGGCAGCATGGCATCTGCGTTTGGAAATAATGGATGGCAGGTTTTAATCTTGTGCATTACCATGGCAATTTTGATGTTTGGTGTTGGAAATGGAATTGAAACGGCAAATAAGATCATGATGCCGATTTTCTTCTTTTTGTTTGTTGGACTTGGCATTTATATCGCATTTCAACCGGGGGCGGCAACGGGTTACCATTATATTTTTCGTATTGATCCGGTGGCATTAGCAGATCCAAAAACTTGGATTTTTGCATTGGGACAGGCATTTTTCTCACTGTCAGTAGCTGGAAATGGAACGTTAATCTACGGTTCTTATCTGCCAGATCATGAAAATATCCCAGCAGCGGCAGGGCGTGTGGCATTTTTTGACACATTGGCAGCAATGCTGGCGGCATTGGTGATTATTCCTGCGATGGCAACGACTGGCGCAAAGTTGAATCAGGGTGGACCGGGACTTTTGTTTATCTATCTGCCAAATCTGATCAAGTCCATGCCGGGTGGCAGGCTGATCATCATTATTTTCTTTGTGGCAGTATTATTTGGTGGTCTGACATCACTGATCAATTTGTATGAAGCACCGATTGCAACGGTTCAGGAGAAGCTGCATGTTGGAAGAAAAGCAGCCTGTATGATTATCGGAGCGATTGGCTTGGGTGTTTCACTTTTAATCCAGGGAATCGTATCCGGTTGGATGGATGTGCTTTCTATCTATATCTGCCCGCTGGGAGCAGGACTGGCAGCGATTATGTTTTTCTGGGTATGTGGTAAAAAATACGTGGAGGCACAGGTTAACAAAGGAAGAACAAAGCCGTTTACAAAACTTTATTATCCGATTTGCAAATATTTGTATGTGGCAGTTTGCTTTATTGTGCTGATTCTTGGAATTGCGTTAGGAGGTATTGGATAATATGAATGAAATAATAAAAAGCATATATGAGAGAAAATCTGTGCGTGCCTATGAGGACAGATCGATTCCGGAAGAAATGAAACAGGTAATTCTGGAAGCGGCAGCGCAGGCTCCGACCGCAGGTTGTCAGCAGTTGTATACCATACTGGATATTACAGATCAGAAGGTGAAAGAAGCACTGGTGTATACCTGCGATCATCAGCCTTTTATTGCAAAAGCACCATTGGTTTTGATATTTTGTGCGGATTGTAAAAAATGGTATGACGCATTTATAGAAGCAGGAAGTGAACCGCGCAAACCGGATGTGGGTGATCTGATGCTGGCGGTATCAGATGCTGTGATCGCAGCGCAGAATGCTGTTGTGGCGGCAGAAAGTTTTGGCATCGGTTCCTGCTATATCGGAGATATTATCGAAAATTATGAGGAGCAGCGCAGATTGCTACAGCTTCCGGAATATGTGTTTCCGGCGGCAATGCTTGTGTTTGGATGGCCAACCAAACAACAAATGCAGCGACCGAAACCACAGCGTGTAGATCAGAAGTATATTGTACATGAGAATACTTATCGAAGCATGGATGGAAATGAATTGAGAGATATGTTTGCGGGGCACTGCAATAACAGATCTTTTGAAGATTGGATGATGGCATTTTGTAAGCGTAAATACAATTCTGATTTTTCAAAAGAAATGTCACGTTCTGTACATAAATATTTGGAACAGTATGCAGAGGGGGAAGAATAGAATTGATTCAATCAGTGGCAGTATTAGGTGCAGGAGCCGTTGGTTCTTATGTGATCTGGGGCTTATCTTCACGAAACGATATCCGTCTTGGAGTGATAGCAGAGGGAGAACGTGCGGTGCGTCTGAAAAAAGATGGATGTGTAATTAATGATACGGTATATCATCCGGAAGTGTGGGCACCGCAGGAAGCGCACAATGTAGACTTGCTGATCGTGTGTCTGAAATATGGTTCTTTGCAGGGAGCGTTGGACAGTATAAAAGAAATCGTTGGAGAACATACCACCGTTATGAGCTTGATGAATGGCGTAGACAGTGAAGAAATCATTGGCGAAAAAGTGGGAGAATCCCATGTATTATATTCCCTGATCAAAGTAGCCTCTCATAAAGAAGAGACTGGTTACTATTTTGATCCGGAAACAACGATTGGTATCTTTTTCGGAGAGTTACAGGCACCGCATGACAGTGATCGTGTGCGGGCAATTGAGCATTTATTTCAGGATACCGGAATTCATTATTTTTCGACTGAACATATTCTGGCAGAATTGTGGAGCAAGTTCCGTTTGAATGTATGCAACAATCTACCACAGGCAATTTTAGGAGCAGGTGTGGGTTGTTATCATGACAGCGTACATATGAAAGCAATCAGTGATGGTTTGCGAAAGGAACTGGAAGCCATTGCATTGGCAAAAGGTATTGATCTGACAAAAGCGGGATCTGCTTCTGTACACGGAAGTCCGGTGCCGCCTTCGGCACGTTATTCCACGTTACAGGATCTGGATGCGGGACGACATACGGAAATTGATATGTTTTCCGGCGCGTTGATTCGTATGGGAAAGGAACTTGGAATCCCGACACCATATAATGAATATACTTACCATATGATCAAAGCGTTGGAAGAGAAAAACGACGGCAAGTTTGATTATACCGGAAAAATAAATAAGCGTACCTGTTCGAAATAAAATATTTTAAAAATCTTTAAGATTAAGAATTCTGATTATTTCATGTATTCGATTACCATGAGTACATAAAGTAATCAGGATTTTTTATTACAGAAAAGAGAAATGACATATGGATGTAGAATTTCAAATATTAGAATGGATTCAGAGGTATAAGATGAAAAAAGGACTGATATGTCGGTACATATAATCTATGTACAAACAATCAATCCTTTTATTTTTAGCTTGATATTAGATATCGTATTTATCCAGCAATCTTATTCAGTAATCCGGTGGACTGCAGGAACAGAATAAACATAATAACTGGCATGATATAGCGGATCATTACGTTATACAATTTTTTTCGTTTGAACTTATTGCCATTTAACTCCATTTCCTCTTCAATCCAGGATGGTTTTACGATCCAACCGATGAGAATAGAAGAGAGCAGTGCGATAAATGGCATCATAAAACTGTTACTGATATAATCCATGATGTCGAGTAACTGTCCGGTACTTCCGTTTGGCAGCTGTGCTTCCACATAAAATGTGCTGTAACCAAGTGCAATGATTGCAGTTGCTGCCAGATAAATAACCGTTAAAATGCTGGTGACTTTTTTCCTTTCTGCATGGAATAATTCCATACAGTTTGCGGTGATGGATTCCAGTACGGAAATACAGGAAGTCAGTGCCGCAAATGCTGTCAGAATGAAGAACATCAGACCAATGATTCGTCCTGCCAGTCCCATGGAATAAAATACGTTCGGCAGGGAGATAAACATCAGACCAGGTCCTGCGGACATACCGTCCAATCCGGAAAATACATAAACTGCCGGAATGATCATAACACCTGCAAGCAGAGCAACACCGGTATCCATCAGCTCAATCTGGGAGATAGATTTATTTAAATTTACATCTTTCTTTACATAAGAGCCGTATGTAATCATGATTCCCATGGATACGCTTAAGGAGAAGAATAACTGGCTCATGGCATCCAGAGAAATCTGTAAAAATCTTGTTACCGTAAGTCCTTTTACATCAGGTGTCAGATATATTTTTAGACCCTGCAGACCGGTTCTGACAGTTCCGTCCTCTACCGGATGTTTTAATGTCAGTGAGAAAATCGCGATACCAATGACCATCAGTAAAAGTATCGGCATGATAAATTTGGATACACGCTCAATACCTTTTTCCACTCCGTTGTATACAATCAGTGCAGTCAAAAACATAAAGATCAGACCGAACCATACAGAAGACGGAGAGGAAATAAAGTTTGTAAAGCAGTTACTTTCCACCGCTTCTTTTCCAGAACCGGTCAGATAAATAGTAATGTATTTCAGAATCCATCCGCCGATAACGGCATAATAAGTCATGATCAGTACAGGTACGAAGAAAGTTAAAATACCTAAAAACTTCCATTTCTTTTTCATTTCCTGATACGCATAAATTGCACTTTTACCGGTTTTTCGACCAATTGCAATATCTGTAGTCAGCAGTGTAAAACCAACCGTAAAAACAAGTACCAGGTATATGATCAGAAACAGACCGCCGCCGTCTTTTGCTGCAAGATATGGAAATCTCCATAAGTTACCGACACCGACGGCACTGCCGGCAGCTGCGAATACGAATCCCAGCTGTCCACTAAAACCACTCTTTTGTTTCATAAGCTCATTCACCTCATAAATTTAAGATATATGTAATGACAAAAAATGTCACTTAAGCATAATAGCACTAAATCCGCTAAAAGTACAGTGATTTCGCGGTCTCAAGCACAAATCTATCATTCTGTTTTTCAGTAAAAATAGGACATGGAAAGCGAATAGAACACGAATAGGATTAAGATATACAAAAAAATAAAAACTGTTTCAAAATTTATGGTATACTGTTGTTAGATTTTTGACAAAAAAGTAACAGTAAAGGGAAAAGGTATTTAAAGTCATGAACATTTTAAAGAACAAGTTATTTTTGTATCTGACGGAATTTTTCGCCGGAATGTCTGTCATGGCAGTGGAGCTTGGTGCAAGCCGACTGCTGGCACCGTATTTCAGTTCGTCACAGATTGTATGGACGATCATCATTGGAACCATTATGATCGCCATGGCGCTGGGCAATATTTACGGTGGTAAAAGCGCGGACAAGTCTCCGGATCCGGGAAAATTATACGGCCGGATTCTGATTGCAGCGATCTGGATTGCACTGATTCCTGTTGTTGGAAAATATATCGTGCTTGGAATTTCGGCATTGTTAATTTTTACGGTCAATAACAATTTCCTGATTATAGCAGCTTTTGTAGCATGTATGGTGATTTTTGTATTCCCGCTGTTTTTACTTGGAACAGTAACTCCGTCTCTGGCAAAATATTCCGTAGACAGTCTGGAGGACAGTGGAAAAACGGTAGGTACATTAGGTGCATTTAATACGATCGGAAGCATTATTGGAACATTCGTACCGACCTTTGTAACAATTCCGGCGGTAGGAACATCCATCACATTTCTCATTTTTTCCGGAATTTTAATTGTGCTGAGTCTGATTTATTTTCTTACAACTCATACCGGGAAAAAGAAAGTGATCACATCATGTGTGATCTTCGGACTTTGCTGTGCATTGGGCTATTCTGATTCTTTTGCATTCTGGCAGAAAGATCTAACTTACGAAGGAGAGTCTATTTACAATTATCTGCAGGTGTCTGAAAATGACCGACAGGTGATTCTGTCCACAAACGTATTGTTTGGCGTGCAGTCTGTCTATATGAAAGAAGATGGACTGACCGGAATGTATTACGATTATGCTATGGCAGCACCGCTGATGGTGCCAGAGAAAGAAACAAAAGATATGAATATGCTGATTCTTGGTATGGGAACCGGTACCTATGCGACACAGTGTAAAAAATATTTTGGTGATATGCAGATGGAAGGTGTGGAGATTGATAAAAAAATCACCGACCTTTCCCGGAAATATTTTTCCCTGCCGGATGATGTAAAAGTGACAACTTATGATGGACGTGCTTATCTGCAGGCAGAAGACCAAAAATATGATGTGATCATGGTGGATGCTTATCAGGATATTACGATCCCGTTTCAGATGTCTTCCGAAGAATTTTTCAGCATGGTAAAAGAGCATCTGACAGATGACGGCGTCATGGTTGTAAATATGAATATGCGTGGCAGCGGAGAGGGCAATATCAACCAGTATCTGTCTGATACCATTTCTTCTGTATTCGGAAATGTCTATACTGTAGATGTGGACGGTTCTACAAACCGCGAATTGTTTGCTTCTGATGATGCGGATATGATGAATGTATTACAGAAAAATATAGCAAAGGTGACAGAGTTTGATTTGCGTAATCTGATGGCAAAGGTTTCTACAAATGCAGTAGCTTACAGTGGTGGAGATTATATTATGACGGATGATAAAGCACCGGTGGAGCTGCTTGGCATGCGTGTGATCGATCAGCTGATTCAGGATGAAGTTGCATATTATAAGAAGATTTATGAGACAGATGGACTACAGGGCTTGTTAGAGCAGTTGTAATTGCGAATCATTTAACAGCAGGTATATCTCGACCTTTAACTGAGATAGTTATAAGCGGGCATATCTCTGCCCAGAACGAGACAGTTATAAGTGAGTGTTTCGCTACTCTAAGTGCGAATTTAAAAGTATGACAAAATAAGAAGGATGATTTCATATGATTATTCATACGGGTATGCGTACTGACATTCCAGCATTTTATGCAGATTGGTTTGCAAACAGAATACGGGAAGGATTTGTCTGTGTGCGAAATCCCTATAATTCGATACAGGTAACTGAATATAGTCTTGATCCTTCCGTGGTAGATTTAATCGGGTTTTGCACAAAAAATCCGGAACCAATGCTAAAATATATGGATTTATTGCAACCCTATGGCATGTATTGGTATGTGACAATTACTCCCTATGGAAAAGAAATTGAACCGATGGTTCCGGATAAAGCGCGTGTGCTATCTACATTTCAAAAATTGTCTGAGATCGTAGGAATTGATTCAATTGGCTGGCGATATGATCCAATTTTTCTGAATGAAACATATACAATGGATTATCATATCCGGCTATTTACGCATATGGCATCTGTGCTGGAAGGATATACCAAAAACTGCGTGATCAGTTTTATAGATCTATATCAGAAAGTACGGAAAAATTTTCCAGAAGTGCGGGCTGTGGAAAAAGAAGATCGTCTGTATCTTGGTAAGGCAATGATTGAGATTGCTGCAGAACATGGCATGACGGTTCGTCCATGTGGAGAAGGCGATGAACTGTCAGTATATGGTGCAGACTGCAGCGGCTGCATGACAGAACAGATTTATGAACAGGCAGTACATACAAGTATGGATTTTCCAAAGAGGAACCAGCTTCGAAAGGAATGTGCCTGTCTGTTGGGCGCTGACATCGGAGCTTATAATACCTGCCTGCATCTGTGCCGGTATTGTTATGCAAATTATGATGCGGATACGGTAAAAGCAAATTATAACAGACATGATCCGACATCGCCGTTTTTAATCGGAAATCGGATGCCGGATGATAAGGTACATAAGGCAAAGCAGAAAAGCTGGATCAATGGTCAAATGACCTTGGCTGATTTTTTGTAAATCTTAAAGAATTTATTTACTAGTGCATGTTATACTGATAATAAATTTGTGACATACATATTTTATAAAAATACAGAGAATTGCGAGGTACAATATGGATGTAGCGACAATGGCTGCCATCAATAGTATAAATACCATGAATCTGATGGTGGCAATGCAATTGGAAGCAAATGCAATATTTGTAGTAAATGATGGAAAGGAATATGAGAAAATGGGTACATTATTAGAGCAGTATATGGGAAAAGAATGTGTGGTAAGTCTGTTTAATGAGGTTGGAGCCATCAAAGGGAAACTGATGGACGGTGATGCGCAGTGGCTGAAAGTAGAGACAAAGAAAGGTACACAGCTCATTAACCGCAACATGGTTCGAAATATTACTTTTGAAAATAAATAGGCTTATAGAAAAATAGTGAAAAGGTAAGTATAACTATGAAAGTAGAGCAGTATGTAATGGCGTATGGCATTGAGCAGGATCGGGTGCGTGCAATCCTTCCGGAAGGATTTGTTTCTCTTCGTCCGGTGCTTCGTATCAATGCAGAAATCCGTGATGAAAAAAATGGATATGTGGAATTTAACACTGCCGTTGAAAAAGATGGAAAGAAAGGCTGGCTGAATATCGGTTACTGGGAGAACGTACCTTTTACACGTAATGGAAAAACAACGATATTTCAGACGGATTTTCTGGAATTATCCTTTACTGGTGTCGCTGTGGAAGGTTCCTGCCCGGCAGAGAAAGACAACGATGGCTGTTTTTTCTTAGGAGAGACAGAAATATTAAAACCGGCAGAGCATATTTCAGAGAAAAAGGAATTCTGTGATTGCAGTTTTCAGTGGAAATTTACAGATGGCGATGCACATGGTGTCAGCATTGGAAAGACATTGCCTGCTTATCCGACAGAGACGGAACATATTTATCCAAAAGAAGCGTTTACAGCAGAGAATGCTGCAAAAATTCCATGTAATCAGGTACTTGGTACATATGTAGTGAAATTTGAACGATAGAAAGAATAATTTGGGGGAGATATGTTATCGTATCTCCCCCATTGTAATTTATGAAAGTATTATTTCCTTTTTCCCCAGTCTGCCATGGTTCCACCCTGAAATTCTACATGACCGCGGAATCCCTGAACAGGAAGCTGTTCTAAAGCCTTGTCTAAGTCGTTAAATTCTTCATCGGTCAGTATCACATCCCAGGCTGCAAGATTTTCGAGAATCCGTTCCTGATTTTTGGAACCCGGAATCGGAACAACGTTTGGATATTTGTGGAGCATCCATGCAAGGGCAATCTGAGCATCAGTAGCATTTTTTGCCTTGGCATATGTTTCAATCAGCTGGATCAATGGTTGATTGGCTTCCAGATTTTCTTTTTTTAACTGTGGAACGAATTTTCGGACATCGTCATTATGAGAAAAATCAGTGCTTGTGTTTACTTTTCCGGACAGAAGTCCACTGGCAATTGGAGAAAACGGTACCAGTGCAATATTGTGTTCCATGCAATAAGGAATGACTTCTTCTTCACAGCTTCGTTCCACCATGGAATAGATATTCTGAATGGCAGAAAGTGGATGAACCGCCTGTGCCTTCTGAATGGCCTGAATGCTGTATTCTTCAGATGGGATTTCACCATAGCCGTGAGAAAAACCCATACATCCCACACCAATTGGATTTACTTCCAGATTACGCAGTTTTCTTTTATTCATGATAACGTGTCATCCTTTCTGTGTTTATGTTTCTGCTTTTTATGATAGCATTTTTAAAACTGTTGTACCAGATGAAAATATAAGTGGTTTTTGATTCTTTTTTCTTATGATTTTTGGTATGATAGATAAATATGAGGAGAAGTAGAGATATGAACATGTATGAAATTGAGGAGCGAACACCAGAAATAATGAATGTTTTGTTGAAGATATGGGAAGATTCTGTACGTACAACGCATGATTTCCTTGCGGGTAAAGAGATAGATCAGATTAAAGAATATGTACCACAGGCTTTAAGTGACGTAGCACATCTGATTGTTGCTGAAGATGAATCAGGAAAAATGATTGCATTTATGGGAATTGAAAACCAACGCTTGGAAATGTTATTCCTTTTGTCTGCAGAACGCGGGAAAGGTGTTGGAAAACAATTGTTACAATACGGTATTGAAAATTATGGAATACAAGAACTTACTGTGAATGAACAGAATCCACAGGCAGTTGGATTTTACAGACATATGGGATTTAAAACGTATAAACGGACGGATTATGATGAGGAAGGAAATCCATATCCACTGTTATATATGAAAAAAATATAGAGAAGGAGCATTTAAAATGGTTTTATATTTTACAGGAACTGGAAACAGTAAATATATTGCTGAACGAATTGCAACAGCACTAAATGAAGACATATTGAGTATGAATGATCGGATAAAAGAAGGAAATACGGCTAATGTCATGACTGGTAAAAGTATGGTGATTGTTGTTCCGACTTATGCATGGAGAATTCCGCGTGTTGTTTTGAGCTGGTTACAGCAGACAAAATTTCCAGAAGCGAAGAAAATCTGGTTTGTGATGGACTGTGGTGGCGAAATTGGAAATGCAGCAAAATACAATCAGGAATTAAGTCGACAATTGCATCTTTCTTATATGGGAACTGCACAGATTGTGATGCCAGAAAACTATATCGCAATGTTTGGCGTTCCGGGTAAAGCGGAAGCAAAGGAGATTGTTGCAAAAGCAGAACCGTCGATTGATGACGTAATAAAAGATATTCAGGCAAAACGGGAGTTTTCAAAGCCGCGTAATAATATGTATGATAAAATTATGAGCAGCGCGGTAAATACTATTTTTTATCCAATGTTTGTAAAAGCAGACAAGTTTATGGCTACGGATGCTTGTATAAGTTGTGGCAAATGCGTACAGGTCTGTCCGTTAAACAATGTTCAGTTGAAAAATGGAAAACCTGCATGGGGTTCAAATTGTACGCACTGTATGGCATGTATCTGTTATTGCCCGGCAGAAGCAATCGAATATGGAAAGAAAAGCGAAGGAAAACCACGATATACTTTTGAAAAAATTTTTGATTAATCTTTTACAACCTATTATTTATCGGACTGATATTGATGTTGTATGAATTATATGATAAAATTTGTATAGATAGAATATTATCTATTTTGAATAAAAATATGTAATTTTAGATAAAATATTATCTATATAATGAGGTGGCATATGGAGCGGTTAGTATGGGAAACAGCAGAAGAATTGGATCAAAAGCTAGCACAGCGAGTACGGAATATTCGAAAAAGGCGATCTATTTCACAGGAAAAGCTGGCAGCTATGAGTGGAGTCAGCCACGGATCAATAAAAAGATTTGAAACTACCGGGCAGATTTCTCTGATCTCATTGACGAAAATAGCAATGGCGCTGGATATTGCAGATGAACTCAGAAGTCTTTTTTTACAGGTACCTTACAGAAATATACAGGAGGTTCTAAATGAAACAAAATAAAGCATTACAAGTGCTTTTTGATAACAGAGTTGTTGGAACATTAGCGCTGGCTGCAAATCATAAGGTGGTTTTTCAATATGATGACAGTTGGCTAGAACAAGGTTTTTCAATCAGCCCTTTTTCACTGCCTTTAGAAAATCAGGTATTTGTTCCCACAAAAGATTATTTTGATGGTCTTTTTGGAGTGTTTGCTGATAGTCTTCCGGATCATTGGGGGAGATTATTGTTGAAACGATTGTTGTTGGCACATGAACAGAATCCTGACAAACTAACGGTGATTGACAGACTGGCAATCGTTGGAAAATCGGGTATGGGTGCATTGACCTATTATCCAGAGCAAGGTTTTTCGGAAGAGAATGACAATACGGATTTGGACGAATTAGCTTTTCAATGTCAGAAGATTTTGCACACAGAATATTCGGATAAACTTGATGAATTATATCGCCTGGGTGGAACGAGTGGTGGTGCCAGACCTAAAATTATGACTACGATAAATGATGAGGATTGGATCATTAAATTTTCAGCACATGTAGATGGTGAGAATGCAGGAAAAATGGAATATGATTATTCCTGTTGTGCCAGAAAATGCGGAATTACAATGAGTGAGACAAAATTGTTCCCATCAGAGGTCTGTGAAGGATATTTTGGGATAAAACGATTTGATCGTATATCGGATATATCTGGGACAAAAAGGGTGCATATGTTGACAGCAGCAGCACTTTTAGAGTTAGATTTTGAGCAACCAAGTCTGGATTATCATAGTTTGATGAAATTAACGAAAATAATTACAAGAGATAACAAAGATGATGTTGAAAATATGTTCCGACGTATGTGTTTCAATGTTTTTGCACATAACAGAGATGATCATTCTAAAAATTTCACCTATTTGTATGATGAATCTGCAGATAGCTGGCGATTGAGTCCGGCATATGATCTCACATACAGCAACACATATTATGGGGAACATACGACTACGGTAGATGGAAATGGTCGTAATCCTGGAAAGAAAGAGCTTCTTGCAGTTGGAACTATGGCTGGAATAAAAAAAGAACTCTGTATGGATATCATAACTGAGATAAAAAGTTGTGTAAATGAAATGCTTGGAATGTATTTAAATAGATGAGTGATGAAAAATGAATGTCATTAAGAAAAAAGCATATTACCATTTGCCGGGATTGTTTGAATTTTATGAACTGTATAGAATATTCCTTTCTCTTTATCAGGAGCATAGAGAATATTTTTATGACTGGTGTGAGATCAGTTCCATTTACGGTGCACCGACAGACTGTCTCTGGGGCGGTGGGCGAATCGGAAGTGGAGACGAAAATCCGCAAGAAGTTTTAAAATTGATAAATGAATATGGCATATCTGCCCGATTGACTTTCAGTAATTCCATGCTTAGAAAAGCACATTTATCAGATAGAAAGTGCAACGAATTATGTGCCTTATTTGAGCAAGGAAGTGAAGATGGTAATTCAGAAAATAATAGTGTAAAAAATGGTGTTATCGTCCATTCGGAATTACTGGTGGATTATTTAAAACAAAACTATCCGAATCTTTATTTAGTATCTTCTACAACGAAAGTATTGACCGATTTTCACGAATTTGCAAAGGAAGTAAAACGAGAAGAGTTTCAGTATGTTGTACCTGATTTCAGATTGAATAAGGCATTTGAACAGTTAAATACATTGACGCAATCAGAAAAAGACAAAGCAGAATTTTTGTGCAATGAGTGTTGCTGGATTGGCTGCACTGATAGAAAGAGATGTTATGAGACGGTCAGTCGCCAAAACCTGGGGGAGAACTGTCCGGATCATCATTGTACAGCACCAAATGCTGCATATGGATATCGTTTTTCAGAGGCGATGAAAAATCCAGCATTTATCAGTATTGGCGATATTCAGAATGTGTATGTGCCAATAGGATTTACAAATTTTAAAATTGAAGGCCGTGGATTAGGTAGTGCCATTGTATTAGAATTTTTATTGTATTATATGACCAAACCAGAGTATCAACTGCAGGTCAGAGAAGCAATTTATCTGGATAGTATGTTGGATTTATTTTAATAAACAGAACAAAAAGTATATTCTTATTTATAAAGATATATTCTTATTCGGAATTTTTATGTATATATAAAAATAGAGAGGAACAAAGTATGCAAAAACGTGTATTGATTATATCAGGAAGTCCGAGAAAGAATGGAAATTCACAACTATTATGTGAAAGATTTCAGGAAGGGGCAAAAGCATCCGGACATCATGTTGATCTGATTCAAATTGCGGAAAGGCAGATTGGATTTTGCCGTGCATGTGATGGCTGCATGCGTAATAATGGAATCTGCGTTCTGTATGATGATATGGCTGAAATTTTAGAAATATTTCAGAAGGCAGATGTGCTTGTGCTGGCAACTCCGGTTTATTTTTATGGTGTGACAGCACAGATGAAATGTTTTATCGACAGAACATATCCAATCTGGCAAAATCTTGGACATAAGGATGTTTATTATATTGTTTCAGCAGGACTTGGAACAGATATCATTGAACGTTCCCTTGGAGATTTGGATGGATTTGTGGAGCATTTGGATCATTCTGTGGTGAAGGGAAAAATTTATGCGCCAAATATCATGGAGGCCGGATTGGTAAAAGAATGTCCACAGGTTTTACAACAGGCATATGATATGGGAAAACATGTATGATTGAGTGGATTACTATATGATAGAATCAAAACTGACCGTGAATTTGAGAAAGAAAAGTTATCAGTAGAACATTGAATCTGGATAATAGGCTTAAGTTAGATGTCTTCCTGGAATGGTATAGGAAGGCGAAATGCTATAAATGATTGACAAATACATATAACATCGTTAATATAAAAAAATACATGAAATAAATGAATAATAAGTTTGTCTCAACATAAAAGAAGACTATAAATTTTACTGTTTCTGAACATAACAGTTTGGTTTATAGTCTTTTTTGGTGTATGATAGAAAATAGGAAGTAGAGGAGAGGTTGGAAAATGTCTATTATTTTTGGAATACTGGCAGGTATTGGTGTCCCGATTCAAACAAGCATCAATGCAAGATTACGGAAAAAAGTAGGTTCCCCTTATCGGGCATCGCTTGTATCTTTTGCAGTTTCATTGATATTTTTAGTATTGTTATTATTGATTTTAGGACAGGGTGTACATATTCCATTTGATAAAATGTTGCAGGAGCCAGTCTGGATTTGGTTTGGTGGAATCTGTAGTTTTATATATGTTACTGGAAATATTTTACTGTTTGCAAAATTGGGCGGAACGCTTGCGGTTATATTGCCGGTTCTGGGGCAGATTCTGGTGGGGCTGGTAATTGATCATTTTGGATTCTTTTATTCATTGAAAACACCGATTTCCGTATTTCGGATCTTTGGAGCGATTTTGGTTGTAGCTGGCGTAGTAATTGTATCTCTGGCAAAAAGAGAAGCCGGCAAAAATAATCCGAAAGAAAATGCACATGCGGATATCTGGTTATGGAGAATATTTGGTGTATTATCCGGTGCATTAAGTGGTGTGCAGACTGCCATTAACGGACATCTGGGAAAAGTTGTCGATTCTCCGATCAAAGCGTCTGCCATTTCATTTACAGTTGGATTAAGCTGTTTATGCGTTATTTGCATCGGTTTACGATTGAAGCAGGGGAAATCTGCGGTGGTGCAGACACGGGAACATATGAATAAGAAAAATCCATGGTGGATGTGGATCGGAGGCGTATTCGGTGGCATTTATGTACTTGCAAACGTAGAGTTGGCAGAAATTTTTGGAACTGGACTGGCAGTCATCATTATTCTGATCGGTCTGACAACCGGCGGCATACTGGTAGATCATTTCGGGTTATTTGAATCTCCGAAAAAAACGATGAATGTACAGAAAATCGTTGGTGTTTGCGTGATGGTGTTTGGTGCTACTTTAATAAAATTATTGTAACAGTGAAATGAAATCATAAAATGATACAATGCAGTAAATCTTTGTACAATAAATAAAGGGTAATTTATGAAATCAATATCTATTTATGCATTGACCAGAAAACAAAATATTGAACATTTACAGAAACTGGAGCAGCAGTTATCCGGCAGAGAACACATGCTGAAAATGAAAGAGTGGGAACTGGAAAGTATGCGGGCACTGGTGGAGCGGCTGGAACTTCATATGCAGGATGTATCAGCACTTCGACTGTTTTATTCTTTTCAGATTCCACGTCTTGGCAAAGAATTTGATTTGTTGCAGATCAGAGAAAATCAGATCATCAACATTGAGCTGAAAAGTGGAGCAGTTTCTGAGGAAGCGATACAAAAACAATTAATTCAAAATCGATATTATCTGTCCGCACTTGGTAAACCGATTCAGTCTTATACTTATATCAGCAGTCAGAATCGCCTGATGCGGTTGACAAATCACGATCATGTAATAGAGGCAAGTTGGAATCAATTGTGTGCGGCTTTGCAAAAAGAGGGCAAGGACTATTCTGGCGATATTGAAAATCTGTTTCGGGCAGAATGGTATCTGTTTTCGCCGTTGACAGAACCGAATCGATTTTTAAACAAAGAATATTTTCTGACGGCACAGCAGCGGGATATTAAACGTCAGATTTTAAAGAAAATCCGCGAGGAACAGACCGGATATTTTTCTTTCAGTGGTCTGCCTGGGACCGGAAAGACATTGCTTCTTTATGATATTGCCATGAAACTATCCAACCGACAGCAGGTCTGTATCATTCATTGTGGGGAAGCGGGAAAGAAATGGGAAATTTTACATAAACGTTTACAGCGAATTGATTTTTTGTCAGATAATCAGTTGGAAACACAATTTTCGTTAGAGGATTATCATGCAATATTGGTGGATGAGGCGCATCTGCTTTCGGTTGAAAAATTAAATGTATTACTGGATATGAGTGAAAATCGTCCGATCATTTTTTCCAGTGATTCCGAAGAAATGATTTCACCGAAGGAAATGGATCAGAGCACTATGAAACGAATGGAAGAGCTGCCAGATTTGCAGACATTCCGCTTGACAAACAGGATTCGCACCAATGCAGAGCTTTCTTCTTTTATTCAAAATATGATGCATCTGCCTGTAAGAAAAAATCAAAATGGATATCCACATGTGTCTGTGGTGTACGCAAATGATGCAAAAGAGGCAGATACGCTGGTGCAGGATTATGTACGGCAGGAATATCAGTATTTTCCACAAATGGAAGGTGCAGAACTTGGCATTACAGCAGTTCAGGATACTGAGAAAATGGTTGTGGTGCTAGATGAACGTTATTATTATGACGAAGATCAATATCTCAGATCCAGGAACCCGATGCAGAACGGTCAATCAGAAGTGCGGAGATTATTTCACCTGCTGAATCAGGCAAAAGAAAATCTGGCTTTTGTAGTCAAAGAAAATGAAACGCTGTATGGCATTTTACTTGACATGAAGTAAGTGGTAAAAATCAAAACAGACGGGATATCTGTATTGATTAAATAGTAGTGATATAACAGTTGGTTTAATGATAAAGATTACGATTGCATCTGTTAAATTCAATGATATTTATTATCCGAGAAATATTATTGGACAAATCAGTTTGTATAATATAGAGGGCATAATATATGATAGAAATTTTATTCGGTGAAAGCGAAGCTGCTTCCATGAAGGCGGCAAAATGTGAGCAAATCTATGTTAGTTCAAATGATGGTCCAACGGCATGCTTTGGAGCAGGAAAAAGAAAAGTACCGGAGAAAAAAGACTATAGTTGGATAGAGGGTAGTTCAACAGAAGTAGTCTGCCTTGGATTTTTACTTGATATTGGAGATATTCAAAAAGAGATTACTGGAAGTTATCGCAAGAATCTGATTCTATCGCTTTACAATCAAAATCAGTGGGATGGCGAGGACAATTACGAATCAGAATTACAGGAAATGTTTGAACATTACACATCGGATTTATCACGTTTGCAGGAATATCTGGAAGATTGTGAAGCAGTTCGTATCTGGTACAGCGATGCGCCGTATTCCAGATGTGGATTTTATCAGATCTGTCAGTTATTGCTGAAATATCAAGTAGAAGTTCATGTGGTAAAATTACCGGAACATGTTGTTCGTGAAGATTGTATTGTAAGTTATGCCAACTGGGGCGAAGTGGCAGCAGAAGAATTTGCCGGATTTTTATCTTATGAGAAAATATTGACAGAGGATGAATTTCGGATGTATGCACAGAATTGGACGGATCTGGTGAGTGAAAATGCGCCGTTGCGTGCAGTAATCAGTGGACAATTGATAAGTGTTCCGGAAGATTTTTATGATTTTCTGATCTGGAAGCATCTGTCAGATAAACCACGAAAAGAAGCAAGGGTAATTGGTGATATTCTTGGAACTTCAATGTTGGGAGTAGGAGACTGGTGGTATGCAAAACGGATTGAATATTATATTGATCGCGGCGATATTTTGATTGTGGAAGATTCTGCAAATACATATGCGAGAGTTATTAAGCGTTCAAGTGAACGGATGGAGAGATTTAAATGAAAAGGGATGGTATAATTTATGAATTATGAAAAGATAGATATTGAAAATTGGGCGCGTAAAGAACATTATCGTTACTATACAGAAAAGTTAAAAATTGAAGTAAATATGACAGCACCAATTGATGTTAAAAATTTATTGGATTTTTGTCATACACACAACTATAAGTTTTATCCGACTGTAATTTATATTGTTTCCAAAGTTCTTAATAAAATAGAGAATTTTAAGATGTTTCGGGACAACGAAGGAAATTTATGCGTATGGGATAAAATAAATCCAAACTATACGATTTTCCATCAGGATGACAAAACTTTTTCCGATTGCTGGTCGGAATATGAGGAAGATTTTGAAAAATGCTTTCAGAATATAACAACAGATATGCATACTTATAAGGATAAAAAAGGAATTAAAGTAAAAGAACAACAACCGGCAAATTTTTATTGTATCTCCTGTACACCTTGGACGGCTTTTACTGGTTATGGAAGCAGAGTGGCAAATGGGGAACCGACTTTTTTCCCAATTATTACGATGGGAAAATATGAAAAAAATGGTAATAGAATAGATATGCCCGTAAATATTACGATTGCTCATGCGGTAGCGGATGGCTATCATATCGGGTTATTTTTTGAATATCTGCAAAACGAAATAAATTCATTTAAAAATTCAGATTGCTGATATTCTAATGGCGGACAAACTTAGTAAAGCCATCATTTACAAAGAATTGGAGAGAAAAACACATGAAACTTGGACTTGTACAAATGAGTATGACAAACGACCTAACGGCAAATCTTGACAAAAGCCTGAAGTATTGTGAGATGGCAAAAAATTGTGACTTGGTCTTTTTTCCGGAAATACAACTGACACCGTTTTTCCCATAATATGAAAAGCGTTGTGTCGACAATTATTGTATAGAGATGGATGATATTGCTCTACAGAAATTTTCAGAAAAAGCAAAAACACATAATTATTATTTGTCTCCAAATGTGTATCTGCAATCCCAAAATGCCCGCTATGATGCGTCCCTATGGATTGCACCAAATGGAAAAATTTTAGATATTGCAAAAATGGTATACATTGCTCAGAATGAAAAATTTTACGAGCAGGATTATTATACCCCGTCAGATGAATTACTTGTCTCTTAGAAGACCAGAACAATATATAGGTTAGATTTTATGAAAAAGAAGAAATTTATTTTTATTATACTTGTGATAGTAGTCGTCATAGTTATTGGCATTTTCCTTCGATATCAGCATACTTCTCCGAAAAGGTTACCTGATTTATCCGAACAAAAGTATGAGCAAGTGCACAGCTCCATAGATTATGATCAGGATGACATTGACGATCAGACAGACATCCTTCAGGGAGCTTTGGATTATATTAACACAAAACCGAAGTATAAGAGTAAATATTATAACAGTGGTTATTCGAATGATAATTATGGTGTGTGTACGGATGTGGTAGCATTTGCAATGCAGGCTGCCGGTTATGATCTGATGCAGCTTGTAAATGAAGACATTCAGAATCATCCGGAAGATTATGATATCCAAGAGCCAGATTCAAACATTGACTTTCGCAGAGTGAAAAATCTACAGGTGTTTTTTGCCAATAATGCAGAAAGCCTGACCACCGATGTTTCCAAAACAGAGCAGTGGCAGGGCGGAGATATCATCATTTTTCAAAAGCATATCGGGATTGTTTCAGACCGAAGAAATAAAAATGGTGTTTCATATGTGATTCATCACAATGATCCGTGGCAGAAATCCTATGAACAGGATATTTTGGAAAAACGGGATGATATTGTGGGACATTATCGTTGGAAGTAGAATGTCATATAAGGCTAACGTCAGCTACCCGGAATTAAGTCCTATAAGCAGGAAGTTGCCATTACATTTTACGGTAGAGCGAATAAAATTTCTTGACATGGAGTGAACTCCAAGTGCTATGATACCAACAGAAAAAGAAATGCACAGGAGGCAACAACAAAAAGACACCACAAAGCCAGATTGACCAGTGGATTAAGGATGTTAAGTAATTTATTTCTTAGTATGCTATCTTTAGAAAATATTCTATATGAGAAGCAAAAGGAGCCGAAAATGGCTCCTTTTTAAAATGTAATACGCATCTGATACCATTCTGCGCCGCCATGATCGGATTCAGAAAGTCCTTCGTTTACAAAACCGAATTTTGCATAGTAGTGCAGCAATTTTTCTTTGCAGGTCAGAACAAGTCCTTTTCGGCCCTGCGCTTTTGCGTCTGCAATGCAGGATTTGATCAGTTCACCGGCATAGCCATGTTTGCGATAATCAGGAATCGTATTTACACCAAAAATCATCTGCCATGCGCCGTTAGGGTTGTGCAGGGAAGCGTCATGGAACATTTCGTCGGTCAGAGTTTCTTCATCTGTTACAAATCCATCCACAAAGGCAATGAGTTTATCTTCATCAAACATCAACCAGAAATGGTCGTTATAATATGTCAGTCGTTTGGAAAATTCTTCTCTGGAAGCCGCTTCTGCCGCCGGAAAACATTCTGCTTCCACAGCAGTGATCGCATTTAAGTCATTCATAGTAGCAGTTCGTATAGTCATTTTTTCACCTCAATAATGTTTTCGTATCATGTTTGTATATTATAACATTGCGTGATAGAAATGTGTAGAGGAATGGAAAAAATATGTATTTACAAATCATATGTGTTATAATGTTCCCATAGTTTTTTGATTCAGAAGGAGAAAATTATGGAACTCACAATGCTTGGAACAGGAAATGCGCTTGTGACGGAGTGCTACAATACCTGCTTTGTATTACAGGAAGATCAGAAATATTTTATGGTAGACGGTGGTGGTGGAAGTACGATACTGCATCAGTTAAAACATGCCGGAATTAACTGGAAAGATATCAAAACCATTTTTGTGACGCACAAGCATATTGATCATATTACTGGTATCATTTGGATGATGCGGATGATCTGCCAGCACATGAGACAGGGTGAATACGAAGGAGATGCGACAATCTATGCACATGAAGAAGTAATTGAGCTATTGAAGGATCTGGCAGAGAAACTTCTGCAAAAGAAAGATGTTGCATTTATTGGAAAACGTTTGCATCTCATTTCCGTTGCAGATGATGAGTCTGTCAGCATTTTATCTAAAAAAGTTACGTTCTTCGATATCCAGTCGACGAAAGCGAAACAATTCGGTTTCTGTATGGAACTGGGAAATGGAGAAAAACTTACCTGTTGCGGCGATGAGCCATATAATCCATGTGAAAAACAGTACGCAGAGAACAGCACATGGTTATTACATGAAGCATTCTGTCTGGAGAGCGAAGCAGATATTTTTCATCCGTATGAGAAGCATCATTCCACAGTGGCAGATGCAAGTAAACTGGCAGAAGAATTGCATGTAAAAAATCTGCTGTTATATCACACAGAAGACAAAAATCTGTTGCTGAGAAAAGAACTTTATCAAAATGAGGGAAGAAAGTATTTCAATGGAACTATTTTTGTACCAGAAGATTTGGAGACATTGGTTCTTTAAAGAAAATATTATTTAGTAACTATTATTATAAAACGCAAAAACATAAGCATAATAATATAGATTTGGTAAATACGATACGTGGAGGAAAATACTTATGAAATGGATGATCGCATCAGATATTCATGGATCAGCATATTATTGCAGAGAATTGCTGGAAGCATACGACATAGAAAAAGCAGACCGGTTATTATTGCTTGGTGACATTTTGTACCATGGTCCAAGAAATGATCTGCCAAAAGCCTACAATCCAAAGGAAGTAATTACATTGTTAAATCAACGTAAACAGGACATTCTCTGTGTGCGGGGAAATTGTGATACGGAAGTAGATCAGATGGTATTGGAGTTCCCGGTTCTGGCAGATTATTGTGTGATTGCAGATGAAAAAAATATAATTTATGCCACACATGGTCATCATTTTAATGAGGGCAATCTGCCACCTCTTCAGAAAGGAGACATTTTGCTGAATGGGCATACCCATGTACCAAAATGCGTAGAGCATCCGGATTATATTTATATGAATCCCGGATCTGTTTCTATTCCAAAAGAGGAAAGTTGGCATGGATATATGATATATGAAAATGGCAAATTTATATGGAAAAATTTACAGGGAACAGAACAGATGCGGTATTGCTTTAACTGATTTTTTCATGTAGCTATTTGGTAGCATCTGTTGGAGGAGACATTTATGAGAAATATTGTATTTCACAAAGAAACAAAAACATTTCATTTATATAATGACAAAATAAGTTACATTATGTGCGTATTAAAAAACGGACATATGGGACACCTTTATTTTGGAAAAAGAATTCATGATAAGGCAGATTTTTCTTATCTGGTCGAAGAATGTCAGCGTCCCATGACTTCGTATATATATGAGGATGACCGGAATTTTTCTCTGGAGCATATCAGGCAGGAATATCCGGTATACGGGACAACGGATTACAGACATCCTGCAATTGAAATATTGCAAAAAAATGGAAGTCGAATCTCAGAATTTGTGTATGAAGGATATGAGATTACAGCGGGAAAGGTAAAATTACAGGGGCTTCCGGCTACTTATACAGAATCAGACGAAGAAGCAATGACACTTCGGGTTTATTTGAAAGATGCATTGACCGGAGTGCTGCTGGAACTTTTGTATACTGTTTTTTCTGAGTATAATGCAATTGCACGGAGCGTTTGTGTGAAAAATGCGGGAACAGAAACGGTGCATCTGTTAAATGTAATGAGTCTGAGTCTGGATCTCCCAGATCAGGATTATGTGTGGATGCAGCTATCAGGAGCATGGGCGAGAGAACGCTATATAAAAGAAAGAACATTGGAACAGGGAATCACAGCAATTGACAGCAGGCGCGGAAATTCTTCTCATGAACACAATCCATTTATGGTTTTACGGAGAAAACATACGAATGAATATCGGGGAGAAACAATCGGATTCAGTCTGATCTACAGTGGCAATTTCCGTATTCAGGCGGAAGTAGACACGCACAATGTGACAAGAGTAACAGCGGGAATAAATCCGGAAGGATTTGACTTGAAACTGGAAGCTGGAGAAATGTTCCAAACTCCGGAAGCAGTCATGGTCTATTCAGAGAACGGATTAAATGGAATGAGTCAGACATTTCATAAGCTTTACGGAAGACGTCTGGCCAGAGGCTACTGGAGGGATCGATGCAGACCGATTCTGATCAATAACTGGGAAGCTACTTATTTCGATTTTACAGAAGAACGTCTGGTTGCGATTGCAAGGAAAGCAAAAGAATGTGGCGTAGAATTATTTGTTTTGGATGATGGTTGGTTTGGTGCCAGAAGAAACGACCGCGCTGGACTGGGAGACTGGATTGCAAATCCGGAGTTGCTGCCAAATGGAATCAGTGGACTTGCAGATCGAATCGAAGAACTTGGAATGAAATTTGGTCTCTGGATTGAACCGGAAATGGTGAATAAAGATTCTGATCTGTATAGAAAACATCCAGACTGGATGTTACAGACACCGGGACGACGAGTATCTCATGGAAGATATCAATATGTACTGGATTTTTCAAGAAAAGAAATTGTGGATTATATTTATGGGATGATTGCAAAATTGCTTTCTGAGTCAAACATATCCTATATAAAATGGGATATGAACCGGAGCATTACGGAATGTTACAGTATCGCATATCCGGCGGATCAGCAGGGAGAAATTTTTCATCGCTATATTTTGGGCGTTTATGATCTGTACGAACGTCTGACTTCAGCGTTCCCGGAGGTGCTTTTTGAGTCCTGCGCAAGCGGAGGAGGGCGTTTTGATCCAGGAATGCTTTATTATGCACCGCAGGGATGGGTTAGTGACGATTCAGATGCTGTAGAACGGTTGAAAATACAATATGGGACATCCATGTGTTATCCGCTCAGCAGCATGGGAAGCCATGTATCTGTAATACCAAATCATCAGGTTTTTCGTAATACACCGTTACATACAAGGGCAAATGTTGCGTATTTTGGAACGTTTGGTTATGAACTGGATTTGAATAAGTTGTCTGATGCAGAGATAGAAGAAGTGAAAGCACAGATCCGATTTATGAAGGAATATCGTGAATTACTTCAGTTCGGTACATTTTACAGATTGAAAAGTCCGTTTGACGGAAATGAAACGGTCTGGATGGTTGTCAGTGAAGACAAAAGCAAAGCACTTGTTGGCTATTACAGAGTTCTGAATGGTGTAAATCTGCCATATAGCTGCGTAAAACTACAGGGATTGGATCCGGATAAACTGTACGAGAATGAACTGGCAAATACAGAACATTATGGTGATGAACTGATGAACCTTGGATTGATCACTACGGATGTGAGTGCAGGAGAAGTTCCGCAAGGTGCAGAGCCATGTACGGATTTTGAATCCAGAATTTATTTATTAAAGGAAAAACAGAGTACGAACTAAAAATAAGACTGTCGCTGTAACGGTAATAAAAGGAATAGCAGGTGTTTCACTGATTTGGTGGACATTCCCGATAACAGAGTTTGTGGCTTGTCTGGTGGGATATGCATTCTTGAGAAGAATCAGAAAAAACAGAGTGGATGTATTGGGGGCAGAAACAGTTTCCAAATGAGAAGAAATAAACTTTAATTTTCTTTTGCAAGGCAGACATTACATTGAAAGAGGATTGATTTCTATGATAATTCAAGTCGAACGCACGTGAGACTTGGTGCGTGATTCTGGTCAGC
>NZ_JRFU01000058.1 GCF_003122485.1 Eubacterium ramulus | reverse complement strand
TCTTTTGCCCGTTCTGAAATTGGATCATCTATTACTTTTCTTCTACTATATTTTACAACCATGATCAGATGATAATACATCAAATATACTGAATGTGCATTATGATCCATTTTATCCATACAATCAGTCCCTTCTGGCTTTTCGACTGATTGTATTATACCATATTCCTCATTATAGAACAAGTGTTCTGTTTTGCTTTTTATATTTATTTTTGCAATTCATCTCCCACCTGTAGAGGAAGGAGAATTCTTGCTATAATTTGTTAAATCTCATCTGCATCCAACACCAACCGAATCGCCCAGATCGGCACCTCCGGGATGCTGTAGCCTTCCTGTACGAACACAAACGCCGTCTGATAATCCGGCATCCGCTCCGGGAAGGTTCCCTGTCCATCCGTAAAATAGATCAGACCTTTCAGATCCTGAAATTCATGTCTTCGGATCAGCCCGTCCACATATTCAAACACCGGTCGGAAATCCGTGCCGCCAAAGCCGCACAGCTCCACATCTTCCATATATTTTTCAAATTCTTCGTCCGTGGTCACTTTCACATCACGCTGGATTTTCTCATCGCATTGAATGATATGAATATTGACCCGTTCAAAATAGCTCTCGCTGCTCTTTAAAATATTGTAAGTTTTCCGTAAAAACCGTTCCACCGTCTTGCCCTGACAGGAACCAGACGTATCAATGGCAATGACAAATTCCCGGATTCGCTTATTTTCCCGGTATTCCAACGGCTCCACCAGTGGCATATTTTTGTACATCTGCAATCCATAAGTATAGTAAATGTAGTCAAATTCATCATCATTGACATGCATTTCCTCGCCCAGAACCGCAAACTTCCGCAAAAACTCGCCGTAATCGTATTTTTCCCGCAACGCGGCATTCAGGTTCAGCAGCAGGCTTCCGGCGCCGTATCCCTGTTCGTGGGAAAACATTTCCAGATCTGTCTTGGCGTGCTGGCTCACATCCTGCCAGTCCCCCTGACGCTGTCCCACCAATGCTTCGTCAATATCTTCCTGCTCGCCTTCCTCGCCAGTATCCGCCTCATGGCAGCCCACCATGGCAGTTCTCGTATCTGTCGTAATACTGTCGTTTCTGCGCTCTCCGGCTTCATTTTCCTTCAACGGAATCCATTTCAGATGATCATCCCACATAAACTGCGGTTCTTCCCTGAAAAATTCTGCGCTCTCCTCCGGATTTTCATACAGCCAGCGGTAAATTTTCTCTGCGGTCAGAATCGGTACTTTCTGCGCCAAATGCGATAACGTCCGTTTCAGGGACGCATCCCGCTCCAGCTCCACACATTTCAGATTCAGATCCAGAATCGACTGTTCCACCGCCAGATCTGTCGCCAGATCCCAGCACTCCCGATCCAATTTTTCATACTGAAACGGATGACTGAAAATGCAGTGTAATATCATATGTAAAAATGCCCGGGTACAGGCATTTTTTTCTCTTTTAAATGCATGCAGCACATATTCCGGATTGTAATACATGGTCGCGCCATCCACGCCAAAAGCAGCGACACTGTCTGCGGCCACCAGTGGCATCCGAAATAAGGCTCTGTCAAGAAACCGCATGGAGATCATCAGCTCATCTCTGGCGTATTCCATGATCTTTGCTGCAAGTTCCTCTCCTGTCTTTTGTTTTTCCTGTTCCATTCACGTTCCTCATTCAGTGATTTTTTGTTACTGTCGGAAATTAGTGTATCACATCTTGTTTTCCGGGACAAGTAAACTGGCAGTAAGTTTTGCCTAAGTTTTATTTTAGTTCATCTGATAATTCTGTTTATATAAATCCTCTATAAAAAAGTAGTGAATGACAATAAATTTTTCTATCTCTCGCAGACTTCTTCCTCAATCCGCAAAAGTTCATTATATTTTGCCGTCCGTTCCCCTCTACATGGTGCACCAGTTTTGATCTGCCCGCAATTTAACGCTACAGCAATATCCGCGATCATCGGATCTTCCGTCTCGCCAGAGCGATGCGATACGATCGACTGATACCCATTTCGTTTTGCCAACACGATTGCCTCAAAACTCTCGGATAACGTACCGATCTGATTTACTTTGATCAGAATCGCATTGCCCGCTTTTTGTGCAATGCCTTGTTTTAACCGCTTCGGATTTGTCACAAATAAGTCATCTCCGACTAACTGTACCCGATTGCCGATCCGTTTGGTCATCTCGCTCCATCCTTCCCAGTCATTCTCCTGTAAACCATCCTCAATAGATACGATCGGATATTTACTGATCAGTTTTTCATAATAAGAGATCATCTCTTCCGTTGTCCGATGCACAGACAGCGAAATCGTATCTGCCAGCATGCCTGCCATCTCCGCTTTTGGCAGTTTCTGTTCATCCGAATGCAGGATTTCCTGCGCAGAATTACTCTCGCACTGATTTCCTTTTGCCATCAACTCTGCCAGTTTCAACCGTGTTTCTCCCGGGAAATCATAAAGTCTGGAATCTTTATTGTACAATTCACTTGCTGCCACATCTAACGCAAAGGCAATCTGTCTGCCCGGCTCATAACCTGCTTCCTTCACCGCCCGCATCAGATAATCCAACACTTCCTCTGCATTTTTCAAATCCGGTGCAAAACCACCTTCATCCCCCACAGACGTCGTGTAACCATCTTTTTCCAAAATTGATTTTAACGTATGATAAATTTCCACGCACCAGCGCAGTCCATCCCGGAAAATAAAATTGCCCTCATCGTCCCGTGCGCCCACCGGCATGATCATAAACTCCTGAAAATCAACGGTATTGTCCGCGTGGCGCCCACCATTTAAAATATTCATCATCGGGATCGGCATACGAATCCCATACACACCGCCAAGATACCGAAACAGCGGCAGATTCAGCGCTTTGGCACAGGCTTTTGCACACGCCATAGAAACAGACAACGTCGCATTTGCCCCAAGATTGCATTTATTTTCCGTTCCATCCGTACAGTTTAAAATCTGATCGATCAAAACCTGATTCGTTGCATCTTTTCCAAGCAGCACCGCTTTGATCCGGTCGTTGACATTGACCACCGCCTGATGCACACCTTTTCCATGATACCGTCTCGAATCCGTATCCCGCAATTCCTTCGCCTCATGTTCCCCAGTGCTGGCGCCGGATGGGACACTTGCCCGCCCGGTAAAAATGTGATTTCCGTCCTTTACTTTTACTTCCGTCTCCACCGTTGGATTTCCCCGGGAATCCAGTATTTCTCTTGCATATACATCCACAATTTCCAGATAAACAGCCATAATTTTTCGTCTCCTTTCCAAAATTCAAGTCGAACGCACGTGAGACTTGGTGCGTGATTCTGGTCAG
>NZ_JRFU01000057.1 GCF_003122485.1 Eubacterium ramulus | reverse complement strand
CTGTATTTGCAGTAAAATCTACTTTTCCTTCCCGGATCAGCCACCAGCCGTTTTCATTTTTCGCTACTGTATTTGCAGTAAAGTCTACTTTTCCTTCTCGGATCAACCACCAGCCGTTTTCATTTTTCGCTACTGTATTTGCGGTAAAATCTACTTTTCCATCTCGAACAAACCACCAGCCATTTTCATTTTTCGCCACACCAGTGTAATCAAAATCCACATCACCGTTTGTAATCTTCCACCAGCCATTCTCATATTTACTGATGGTATTAGCTGTACGGTCAATTTTTCCATTCACATACAAATGCCACTGATTTGTCTGCGGATCTTTGCAGACACCCTCTAACACCTTTGTCTCAGTTGCGGCATTTGCAGACACAGGCGCCATCGCACCTGTCAGCACTGCCCCAGTTGCCAAGGCCAGAGCAGCTATTTTTTTCCATCTGTTCATTTTCACTCTACTCTTTTCCCTGCTTGTTTACTGTTGTTCTGTCTCAAAATACTGTGCATATACTTCCATAAAAGATGCGCTCTCAAGTTTCAGGGAAGTATCTACCGTTACTTCCGACCATACATCCTGATTCTCTTTGGAACTTAACTGACTCATATAATCTGCATACGTATCGGTCACCGCATCTGACATGCGCTGCTCTAACACATCTTTCTTATGCTCATCCGTCAGCTCTGCATCAAACGCACTGCTGCAGTAAAAAATATAATATCCATTGTCTGCCTCGATAATGTCAGTGATCCCACCATCCGTCAATGCAAATAATTTTTGAATGATTTCATCAGAAAATGTCGAACGGTTTACGGTTATATCCACCGCATCTGCCTCATTGACAGTCTGCGCCAGTGTCTCAAAATCCGTTCCACCCTGAAGCTGTGTCAGATAAGACTGCGCTTTTGCCTGATCCGTTATATAAATCTGTTTTACACGCATCACCCGCGCTTCATCATCACTGACCTCCTGATTTACATCTGTTTTCAATGATTCATAGAGCTTATCTGCCAGCAAATAACGTTCGAATAATTTTTCTGTCTGTTTCTCATTCACACCAACATACTCACGTTCCGCATCATCCAGTCCATCCAGATACGTTTTCGCTGCTTCCGTCACTTTTTTCTGTTCTTCTTCGGAAAGTGTCACTTCTTTTTCAGAAGCGATGATATCCAATGTATAAACCTGTGCCATCTGCGCCAGTGTCAGATCTTTGATATAGTCTTCCAGACTCTGCTCCTGTCCGTAATCGTGCTCCCACATGTCGATGCCGTACAAATTACTGTACTCTTTCTGGTAATTCATCAGGATCACTTTTGCATCGTCCTTGCTGCAGCTCTCACTGCCAACCTTAAATACCGGCTTTGCAATGACTGCTTCCAACGGATTTCCACAGGCACCAAGCATTGCAGAACAAGCCAGAACAACCGCCAGCGCTCCCGCTTTTTTTCTCATATTTCTACTTTTCAATCAACTGTTCTCCTCTTAACGTTTTCTTAGGCATCTACAACCAGATAACGTCCGTCCGGCAGTTTGAACACTTCATCTGCCTGTTCCAGTTCTTCTTTGCTCATGCCGGCAATATCTGCTCCGGTTTCGTCAAAATATTCCCGTACTTCTTTCATATTTTTGCATACAGCTGCCATGCACATATCCAGAAAATCTTCTGCTTCTTCCGGTGTCTCTGCTACTTTCTCCGGAAAAAGTTTTAACTGGTCTTTTAAAAATGTTTCAATACATACTTTATCGTATTCGCCCATTCTACTGTTCTCCATTTCAAAATTTTCGTTTCCATATCAAGCGGCTTCTCTCCATTCTATCTGTCAAAACCAGACACCGCTATTTTTAATATACCATTGTTGTGGATTTCCCGCAACAAAAAAAGATGTTCACAAGCGGCGTTCAAGTTTTAAACAAATTTTAATCCTGCTCAACACCTGTACGAAAGACATTCAAGTCGAACGCACGTGAGACTTGGTGCGTGATTCTGGTC
>NZ_JRFU01000056.1 GCF_003122485.1 Eubacterium ramulus | reverse complement strand
CTGACCAGAATCACGCACCAAGTCTCACGTGCGTTCGACTTGAATTTCAAAAATTAGATATTCAGCAAATCACTGTATACTTTTAATGCTCCGTCTGTCTCATGCGCAAGTACGCGTTTTGCCAGCACTTTACCAAGCTGTACACCTTCCTGATCGAAGCTGTTTACATTCCATACAAATCCCTGGAACATTACTTTGTTCTCAAAGTGAGCAAGTAAAGCACCCAGTGTCTTCGGTGTCAGCTGCTCGCCGATGATAATGCTGGAAGGACGTCCACCCTCGAAGTTTTTATTGCGGTTCTCATCCGCTTTACCACATGCAAATGCAACAATCTGTGCAGCTACGTTTGCACACAGTTTCTGCTGGCTTGTGCTGTCCTGAATTACTACATCGGTACCGATCTGGTTGTTTTTAAATCCGATAAACTGAAGCGGTACAATGTCAGTTCCCTGATGCAGTAACTGATAGAAAGAATGCTGTCCGTTTGTACCAGGCTCACCGAAGATCACCGGTCCTGTCACATAATCAACCGGCTCGCCGAAACGGTTCACGGATTTTCCGTTGGACTCCATATCAAGCTGCTGTAAATGTGCCGGGAAACGGCTCAGTGCCTGTGAATACGGAAGTACTGCTGTGGACGGATATCCAAGTACGTTACGCTCGTATACACCAATCAGTGCATCCAGCATCTCCGGGTTCTTTAATAAGTCTTTGTTTGTAGCTGTTTTATCTACTTCTGCTGCACCAGCCAGGAACTCTGCAAATACATCCGGTCCGAAAGCCAGAGATAATACAGCGCCACCAACTGCGGAAGAAGAAGAATAACGTCCGCCGATATAATCATCCATAAAGAATGCTGCCAGATAATCATCACTCTTAGCCAGCGGAGATGTCTCACTTGTTACAGCGATCATATGCTTGGAAGCATCCAGACCTGCTTTTGCAAGGGCATCTTTTACGAAAGACTCATTTGTCAATGTCTCTAAAGTTGTACCTGATTTGGAAACCAGAATGAAGATGGAATGTGCCACATCGATGGAATTTAATACTGCTGCTGCATCATCCGGATCAACATTGCTGATGAATTTTGCTTCCATTTTGAATTTGTTATTTACTTTTGCCCAGTTCTCTAATGCAAGATACATTGCACGTGGACCTAAATCACTTCCGCCGATACCGATCTGAACAACCGTTGTAAATTTCTCGCCTGCTGCATTTGTGATCTCGCCTGCATGTACTTTGTTTGCGAAATCAGCGATTCTCTCCTGCTGTGATACATAGAAATCACGTTTGTTTACACCGTCAGCAACTACATCATTGCCAAGCTGACCACGGGTAAGCTGGTGAAGCACCAGACGTTTCTCTCCGGTATTGATCACTGCTCCGTTGTACAGAGACTCATATTTCTCGATCAGCTGTGCTTCCTCAGCAAGTTTTGCCAGAGCTGCAAGCACTTTTTCATCTACTGCTTTTGCAGCATAATTATAAGTAAGACCATCCATCATTGGAATGCTGTAATTTTTTACACGTTCTGCCCCATTTTCCCCGGACATCACTTCTGCCACATTGACAGGCTCTACTTTTTTCAGCTCCTCGTAAGAAGCAAGGGTATCTAAATTTTTCCAGTTAAGCATGATAGATTCCTCCTCGTATCTTTCCTTGTGTTTGTTATAATTCTAACAATCTACGGAAATTATACTATTATCCTGTCCGAAATTCAACCGGACAAATCTATTTTTCTATGCAAAATCGCCTGAAATTGCTTCTTATTTAGACACAATTTTATCATAGGCTTTCGATGTGATACGAAATACCAGATAATAAATAGCTGTAAAAATCAGGATTGTCACAACCAGACAGGTCACAAACAACGGTACATTCGTCAGATTCAGCATAGCCAGCAGCCTGCGGATCATCGGGAATGCTGCTGCCACATGAATCGCAGCCATCACAAGTGGAAGGAAAAATACAATCCGAATCTGGGACTGAATGGTAGCCTTTACTTCCGCATGGCTCATACCAACCTTTTCCATGATAATATAGCGCTCTCTGTCATCATAACCTTCAGAAATCTGTTTGTAGAAAATGATCATCACCGTAACCATCAGGAACATGATGCCAAGGAACAGTCCCAGAAAGAACAGACCGCCGTACAATACATAAAAGTCTTTTTCATTCTCGGTTCTGCTTTCCAGATAACTGGTATGGGTATTTTCACCGGACTCCATGGCTTTGCTCAGTGCTTCTGCGCAGGCCAGTTTTTCTTCTTTTGTTCCATCATATTCGAAGGAAATTTCTGTCTGATACATGCTGAGCATGCTGGAACCATCCGCATTCATTCCGGCTGCTTTCTGAAGATCAAAAATCTGTCGCAATACTGACTCATCCGCAACGACATAGATACTGCCATCCAATACCATAAAAGAATCATTTTCCGATTCGTAGGAAAACGTCTGATCCACCGCATAGGTCTGTCCGTACAGTTGAATCGTGCTCTGATTATAAGGAGTTTTGCTGTAAATGTTTACTTTTCCTGCTTCCGGTTCAGGCATTTCCGATGCTTTCAGGGAACGGTCTGAAGCCAGCAGACTCTCCCTGGTGATAAAAGTAACACCTGTCATATCTGTAGCAGATACATCGACAGAACCGTCCAGCGGTAAAAACTCTGATCCTTTTACTGTCATAAATATCTGAAAGTAACTGTAGACTTCTGAATCTGTTATTTCTCTTCCCTGTGCCTGAATGGTATCCGCCATTTTCTGATAAAGTTCCTGTACATCCACGGTCGGATCCATAGTCTCTGACCGGTCCATATAGTTCACTTCGTATGGATAACAGGCTTTCAGTTCATCATCCACTCCGGCAAACATACTTACTGTCATGGAAATCATAACCAGAACCATCGTAGACAGCACACAGATGCTGGCCAGACCTGCCGCATTCTGTTTCATGCGGTACAGCATACCGGAAACAGCTGCAAAATGCTTTTTGTTATAATAAAATTTTTTATTTTTCCGCAGCATTTTCAAAATGGCGATACTTCCTGCCGTAAAAAGCAGATAGGTTCCGATAATAACCAGCAGAACTGCCAGGAAAAATTTTGTCAGTACTTCCATCGGATTTTCCGTTGTAATGGCAATGTAGTACGCCACTGTCAGACACGTAATACCGGCAATTGCCATCAGTACTTTCGTCTTTGGCTCTTTTTCTCCGACATTTCCGCCACGCAACAGTTCAATCGGATTTGCCAGACGAATCTGTAATAAATTGTATAAAAGTGTCAGAACATATACAAACCCAAAAACCAGAATCGTATATTCAATACCTGCTTTTGCCACATAGAAACTTACACTTTCCTGAAATCCAAGCATGCGGTAAAGCAGCATCAGAATCAGCTTGGAAAATACGATACCGGATAAAACTCCTCCGGCAATGGCGATCACTGCCACAAAAAATGTTTCCTGTCCCAGTACTTTTGCGATATGTCGTTTTTCCATTCCAAGGATATTGTACACACCAATTTCTTTTTTTCGGTTTTTGATAATAAAACTGTTGGTATAGAAGATGAAAATGCAGGCAAAGATGGCAATAATGCCGACACCCATACTCATGATCATTTTCAGATTCGCAGCACCCGGGATCGTCTTCATGCCCGGATTATTATTAATAAAAATCATCAGATAAAACATGGCCACCGTTACAATTCCGGAAATCAGATATGGGAGATATAACTGCCGGTTGTTTCTGATGTTTGTTTTTGCCAGTCGTAAATACAGATTACTCATGTTCTTCACCACCTGTCGTCAGTACTGTCAGCGCATCGGATATCTTCACATAAAGCTGCTCGTTTGTGGCATTGCCACGGTAAATCTGATGGAAGACTTCTCCATCCTTGATAAACAAAATACGGTTTGCATGGCTGGCTGCCTTCGTGCTGTGCGTTACCATGACAATGGTCTGTCCTTCTGCATTGATCTGGGAAAATAGATTTAACAAACTGTCCGTTGCTTTGGAGTCCAGTGCGCCTGTCGGTTCATCTGCCAGCACAAGCTCCGGCCGGGTGATCAGTGCTCTGGCAACCGCCGCCCTCTGTTTCTGTCCGCCGGACACTTCATATGGATATTTTTCTAACAGATCCCTGATACCAAGTTTCTGTGCGATTGGCTGAATCCTCTGTTCCATCTCTCTGTAATCCACACCGGAAAGTACCAGTGGAAGAAAAATATTGTCCTTCAGAGAAAAATTATCCAGCAGGTTGAAATCCTGAAATACAAATCCCAGATGGTTCCGGCGGAAGGCTGAAATTTCTTTTTCCTTTACGGACACCAGGTTTTTGCCATTCAGCAGGACTTCTCCTGCCGTTGGTTTATCCAGTGCTGCCAGAATGTTTAACAGGGTTGTTTTTCCGGAACCGGATTCTCCCATGATCGCCACGTACTCGCCTTTTTCCACGGAAAAGTTGATGTTGCTTAGCGCCTGTACCTGGTTGCCGCCAAATCGTGTCGTGTATATCTTTTTTACATTATTTACTTCCAAAATTGCCATGATAGTCACTCCTTTGCTGTGGTCTGCCCGACATTTCATGATTTTCATAATTTCATGTCTTGCAGAATGTTTTTATTTTTGTTTCAGCATGCTTGTTTCTTTGTTGAGACTATCATAACAAATGGGCGGGGTTCAAGCCATCGATTTGACTTACAGAATCCTTACAAAATTGTAAGATACAGATGTGAATCGGTAAGATAGAAAAAAGGTATATGATTAAACGGTAGGTAATGAAAAGAGAGCAGGATATTTTGCCCCGGCGGCTAACAATCGCCTGCCAGGGAAAATATCCTGCTCTCTTCATCTACGTTCTTTACCTGCGCAAACTGAAAATATTCTCCTTACTCAAGTTTTTCAAATATTACTTGGTGTTTATCCCTCATATATCGGTTCAAAATCACTTGCATCGTGTCCGCAAAGAGGACATGTGTAATCTGCCGGCAATTCACTTCCCTCATATACATAATTGCAGATTTTGCATCTCCATCCAATAATTTTCTTATCCTTGGATATCTCTTTTTTCTTCGGTTTTACACGATTCTGATAATCTGCATAAGTGAGTGGAGCATTGTCATTCAACATCTTAGCATCCGTCACTTCCGCAATAAACAAGGTATGTGTCCCCAGATCACGCTGTTCCACAACTTTACCGCTGATCACAGAACATGCATGCCACCCCATGTACGGGACATTATTATGGTCCGTCGGCAAAGGCAGTTGATCAAATTTGTCCACATCTCTTCCAGACTGAAAACCGAAGTGACTGATTGTCTCAAAGGAACACTGCTCGTCCAATAAACTCAGTGCAAAAATACCACTCTCTTTAATCAACTCACAGGTATAATTACTGTTCAGTACAGAAATAGCAATTCTGATCGGATCATTTGCCACCTGCATACAGGTATTTGTAATGCAGCCATTCACCTTTTCCCCTGAACGTGTTGATAACATAAAAACCCCATACGATAAATTATAAAGTGCCTTCTTCTCCATAAAGTAAATCCCCTCTCCTTTCTATTTTAGTAATAATTACTATTATTATAATAAAATTATATCGTGACGGTATACCTTCTGTCAATATAAAAATAAGCTGATGTATACTTTTCCTTCATATACATCAGCCTATTACAACTGGAAGTTGTCACTCTGTCAGTCGATTCTCCTCGCCCCAGACACAGAGCTGATCCAGCACAGTCATCAGCGATTTTCCTCGTTCCGAAAGCGTATATTCCACCTTCGGCGGGATCTGCGGATACTCGGTGCGGACGATCAGTTTGTCTGCTTCCAGCTCCTTGAGATTCATGCTGAGGGTCTTGTCGGAAATGGTTTTCAGATACCGTTTCAGCTCATTGAACCGCACGGTTTCAAACTCCATCAGACAATAGAGATTCAAGTCGAACGCACGTGAGACTTGGTGCGTGATTCTGGTCAGCG